>DASRZO010000211.1:0-17375 GCA_035686405.1 Pseudomonadales bacterium
CACTTCGCCGAGCGTGACGCCGGCGTGGCGCAGGCGGTAGCTCAAGCGGTGGCGGCCGCCGCGGTCGATGTCTACTTCGACGCCGTGTTGCGGATCGTGAAAATGCAGGCTGATGCCCGGCAGCGTCGCTTCGAGTTCGTCAGACAACGATTCGATGAAGGCGCGCGGGTCGCGCGTCGTGCGAGCGGCGGAGACGGACTGTTCGGGCCGAGGTGCGTCGATGGTCATGGCGTAAGCGTAGTCGTTGATCGTCAATTCGTCGGCGCGGTCGCGCCGTTCGCAACGATAGAGCAGCTTCCGTGCCAGCACCGATGCGGCGCGAATTCCCGGGAATTCAATGCGTTAGGCGAGCGATATGGCAGTGTGCCGGTGTCGCGGGCGACGGAACGTTGGCGTTGCGTCAATTCGCCGGCGCGACGGGCCGTGACGGCGACCAATCCTTGGCGTCCCACTGGATTTCGTCGCGGTCGCGCGAGTCGGGACCGAAGAGATACAGCAGCAAATCCATCTTCGTTTCGGGCGGCGGCACGGTCGCCGGATCTTCGCCGGGATAGGCGGCCGAACGCATCGAGGTGCGGGTGGCGCCCGGGTTCACGGTGCGGATGCGCACCCGACCTTCGTTCGCGAGCTCGTCGGCGAGCACCTGCGCGAAACCCTCGGCCGCGAACTTCGACGCGGCGTACGCGCCCCAATACGCGCGGCCGACGCGGCCGACGCTCGACGACGTGATGACGACGGTGGACGCCGTGGAGGCACGCAGTGCGGGCAACACGCCTTGCGTCAGCGCGACCATCGCGTCGAGGTTGACGCGCATCACGCGGCGCCAATTGCCTTGATCGTAGAACTCGATCGGTACCCGCGGCCCGAGCATGCCGGCGCAATGCAGCAGTCCGTCGAGGCGACCGTAGTGGTCGACGATCTGCTCGTTCAGTTCGGCGAATGCCTCCGGAGTCGCGGTCTCGAGATCGCACGGCACGACCGTCGGATCGGTCGACGTCTCCGCGGCGATCGCGTCGAAGGTGTCCTCGAGCTTCCGCTGCGTGCGTCCCAGCAGCACGACGTCGGCGCCGTAAGCGGCGAACGTACGCGCGGCGCAGCGGCCGAGGCCGTCGCCGGCGCCGGTCACCAAGACGATGCGACCTGACAACAGATCGTGTGAGGGGCGGTAGCGCCAGTTGCGCTCGGCGGCTTCGAGTTCAGCGAACATCATCGAACGCCGGCAGGTCGAGCATTCGGCGAGTCGAACATCGACGAGGCGGACATCGGGTCAGCGGCCATCGGGTTTCGTCGCATGCAGGAAGTAATTCACGTCGATGTCGCGGCTCAGGCTCGCCGTGCGAGTGAACGGGTTGTACGTCATGCCGACGATTTCGCGGACCGTCAGGCCGGCGTCGCGCACGGCGCGTGAGAGTTCGGACGGACGAATGAACTTGCGGTAGTCGTGCGTGCCGCGCGGCACGAGGTTCAACAGGTATTCGGCACCGACCACTGCCAACGCCCATGCTTTCGGATTGCGATTGATCGTCGAGAAGAAGACGTGTCCGCCGGGTTTCGCGAGCGCCGCGCACGCGGCGACGATCGACGCCGGATCGGGCACGTGTTCGATCATTTCGAGACACGTGACCGCGTCGAACGCAGCGGGCGCTTCTGCGGCCAGCGCTTCGGCGCTGACCTGCCGATAGACGATCGACGTGCCGGTCTCGATGGCGTGTAAGCGCGCGACCGCGAGCGGACCGTCGGCGAGATCCGTGCCGAGCACGTCGGCACCGGCACGCGCCATCGCTTCCGCCAGAATGCCGCCGCCGCAACCGAGATCGACGATGCGCTTCCCAACGAGTGGACAATGGCGGTCGACGTATTCGAGCCGCAGCGGATTGATGTCGTGCAGCGTGCGGAAGTCGCCTTCGGGATCCCACCAGCGATGGGCGAGGGATTCGAATTTCGCGATTTCGGAACGATCGACGTTTTCCGCCACGATGCCCTTCGTCAATTCAGCGATGCGAGTCGAGCGACCCACGCGGATGCGCGTGCGTGTACTTCGGTTTCGTCGATCGTCGTTGGGGCGCCGTCGGCGAGCATCGGGTGTCCGGCGATCCACGCGTTGCGTACGTGACTGCCGGCGGCGGTGTACAGCAGCGCGGATTCCGGCCGATGTACGGGCTGCGCGCCGGTGTAGGTGAGATCGATCGAAACCAGGTCCGCGGATTTTCCGACTTCGATCGAACCGATCGTCGATTCGAGTCCGAGCACGCGTGCACTGCCGAGCGTCATCAACTCGAGTGCATCGAATGCGTCGAGCGCGGCCGCATCGCGTGTCACGGTCTTCGCGAGCAGCGCCGCGACGCGCGCTTCGGCGAAGAGGTCGAGCGAGTTGTTCGCGGCGGCGCCGTCGGTGCCGAGGCCGACCGACACGCCGCGCCGGCGCATGCGCACGATGTCGGCGAGCCCGCTGCCGAGCTTCAAATTCGACTGCGGGCAATGCACCGCGTGCACGCCGCCGGACGCGAGCAGCTCGAGCTCGGCATCGTCGACCTGCGTCAGATGGATCGCCTGCAATCGCGGCACCAGCAGTCCGATGTCGGCGAGCAGCTCGATGTGGCTGCGGCCGTGCAGCAGTTTCGCCTCGGCCACTTCCTCGGCCGTTTCGTGCAGATGCATGTGGATCGGGGCGTCGATTTCGTCGGCGAGCGTCAGCACTTTGACGAGGTCGTCGTGTTCGAGCGCGTACGGCGAATGGGGACCGAAGCCGATGCGGATCAACGGGTCGTCGCGGTATTCGTCGTGCAGCGCGAGGCCCTTGTGGAAACCGTCGGCGGCGCCGTTCGACCACGCATTCGGGAATTTGATCAGCGGAAACGTCACCTGCGCGCGCATGCCGGCGTCGCGTGCGACGCGCGCGCTGACCTCCGGATAGAAGTACATGTCGCTGAAGCACGTGGTCCCGGACTTCAGCATTTCGACGATCGCGAGCGCGACGCCGTCGGCGACGAACTCCGGCGACACGAACCGCGCTTCGATCGGCCAAACCCGATCGCGCAGCCACGCATCGAACGGCAGGTCTTCGGCGAGGCCGCGCAACAACACCATCGCGGCGTGGCCGTGCGCGTTGACGAGTCCCGGCATCAGCAATTGCCCGTCGAGGCGGCGGCGGTCGGCGCTGCGGTAGCGCGCGTCGATCTCGCGCGTCGGTCCGCGCGCGACGATGCGACCGTCGTGCACGACGACGCTGTGATCGACGAGCACGGTTCGCGCCGGCGCGATGGGCAGCAACCAGGTCGGTTCGAGGATGAGATCGGCGGCTTGCGTCGACATCGCGCGATTATATGCGGGCGCATCGCGAATGGCGCGGATCGGTGCGTCGCCGTGATAGACTACGCCGCTTTTCGCGCCTGCCGTTTTTGTAGCAATTCATGGCTGATTCCGGAAGAGAAATACTGCCCGTCGCGATCGAAGACGAGCTGAAGAAGTCATATCTCGATTACGCGATGAGCGTGATCGTCGGGCGCGCTTTGCCCGACGTTCGCGACGGTCTGAAGCCGGTGCATCGACGCGTGCTGTTCGCGATGAACGAGCTGAACAACACGTACAACCGCGGCTACGTGAAGTCGGCGCGCGTCGCCGGCGACGTGATCGGCAAATACCACCCGCACGGCGAAGGCGCGGTGTACGACACGATCGTGCGCATGGCGCAGGACTTCGCGATGCGCTATCCGCTCGTCGACGGTCAAGGCAATTTCGGCTCGATCGACGGCGACCCGCCGGCGGCCATGCGCTACACCGAGGTACGCATGTCGCGTATCGCGGGCGAGCTGCTCGAAGACCTCGACAAAGAGACCGTGCCGTTTGTGCCGAACTACGACGACACGCTGCAAATGCCCGAGGTGTTGCCGAACCGCGTGCCGAATCTGCTGCTGAACGGCTCGTCCGGCATCGCGGTCGGCATGGCGACGAACATTCCGCCGCACAACTTGCGCGAGGTCATCGACGGGTGCCTCGCGTTGATCGACGATCCTGCGATTTCGATCGACGGCTTGATGCAGTTCATCAAAGGGCCGGATTTTCCGACCGGCGCGATCATCAACGGCCGGGCCGGTATCGTCGAAGCGTACAAGACCGGCCGCGGCCGCATTCTCGTGCGCGCGCGCGCCGAGGTCGAAAGCGACGAGAAGTCGGGCAAAGACACGATCATCGTCACCGAGATTCCGTATCAGCTGAACAAAGCGCGGTTGATCGAGCGCATCGCCGAGCTCGTCAAAGAGAAAAAGATCGAAGGCATCACCGAGCTGCGCGACGAGTCCGACAAGGATGGCCTGCGCATCGTCATCGAACTGCGCCGCGGCGAGCCCGGCGAAGTCGTACTGAACAACCTCTACAACCAAACGCAGTTGCAAGGCGTGTTCGGGGTGAACTGCGTCGCGCTCGTCGACGGTCAGCCGCGCACGCTCGACCTCAAGCAAATGCTCGAGGAGTTCGTCAAACACCGGCGCGGGGTCGTCACGCGCCGCAGCGTGTTCCTACTGCGACGCGCGCGGCAGCGCGGTCACATCGTCGAAGGTCAGGCGGTTGCGCTGTCGAACATCGACGCGGTCGTCGAATTGATTCGTGAGTCGCCGGATGCGGCCGAGGCGCGCGCGCGTTTGATGGCGCGCGGCTGGACGTCGCAGAACGTCACCGAGCTGCTCGCGCGCGCGGGTCCCGACGTGTGTCGGCCCGAAGGGCTCGATGCGCAGTTCGGATTCCGCGACGGTTCGTACTATCTGTCGGAAGACCAAGCGCAAGCGATCCTCGACATGCGGCTGCATCGTCTGACGGCGCTCGAGCAGGGCAAGTTGATCGACGAATACCAAGGGATCCTCGACGAGATCGTCGATCTGCTCGACATTCTCGGGTCGACGGAGCGTTTGCTGAACGTGATCCGTGGCGAATTGAAGGACATCCGCGAGCAGTACGGCGATGATCGCCTCACCGAAATCGTCAGCAGTCAGCTCGATCTGTCGATCGAGGATCTGATCACCGAAGAGGAAGTCGTCGTCACCGTCTCGCACCAGGGTTACGCGAAGACGCAGAAGGTCAGCGACTATCAGGCGCAGCGCCGCGGCGGCCGCGGCCGAGCCGCGACGGCGGTGAAGGACGAAGATTTCGTCGAGCACCTGCTCGTCACATCGAGCCACGACACGCTGTTGTGCTTCTCGAACTTCGGCAAGGTCTACTGGATCAAGGCATACCAGATTCCGCAGGCGAGCCGCGGCGCCAAAGGCCGGCCGTTGGTGAACATGCTGCCGCTCGACGCGGAAGAGCGCATCACGGCGATCCTGCCGATGCGCGATTTCACCGCGGATGCGTTCGTGTTCATGGCGACCGCGAACGGCACCGTGAAGAAAACGCCGCTCGCGTTGTTCTCGCGCCCGCGCACCAGCGGTTTGATCGCGCTCGATCTCGAAGCAGGCAATACGCTCGTCGGGGTCGCGTTGACGGACGGTCATTGCGACGTGCTGCTGCTGTCCAGTTCGGGCAAAGCGGCGCGCTTCAAGGAATCCGACGTCCGCGCGATGGGGCGGTCGGCTCGGGGTGTGCGCGGCATTCGTCTGACCGGCGGCAATCGGTTGATCGCGCTGATCGTGCCGCAGGCGAACGGCTACATCCTGACGGCGAGCGAGCACGGCTACGGCAAACGCACGAACGTCGCCGACTTTCCGCTGAAGGGCCGCGGCACGCAGGGCGTGATCGCGCAGCAGGTCAGCGAGCGCAACGGTGCGCTGGTCGGCGCGGTGCAGGTATTCGACGGCGACGAGCTGATGCTGATCAGCGATCAAGGCACGTTGGTCAGAATTCCGGCCGATCAGGTGTCGTTGGTCGGCCGCAACACGCAGGGCGTTCGTCTGATCGCGGTGCGCGACGACGAGCGCTTGGTCCGCATCGCGCGCATCGTCGAGTCGGACAACGGCGCGGACGTCGATGCGGCATTGCGGTCCCCGGTCGGCGGCCAAACCGCCGCGGCGCCGGACGCGGATAGCGGCGACACCGACGAAGCGGACGACTTCGACGACGCCGACGACATTGATGATTCGGCGGACGACGACGCGTCCGATACCGACGACGTTTGACCCACGCAAATTTGGTGGCGGAACGATGAAACGCTCATTCAATTTCTCGGCGGGACCGGCGGCATTGCCGCTCGAAGTGCTGCAAGAGGCGGCGGCGGAGTTGTACGACTACCGCGGCACGGGCATGTCGGTGATGGAGATGAGCCATCGCAGCGACGAATTCGTCGACATCGCGCGCCGCGCCGAAGCCGACTTGCGCGAGTTGCTCGCGGTGCCGGACGAGTACGCCGTGTTGTTCCTGCAAGGCGGTGCAACGGCGCAGTTCGCGGCCGTGCCCCTCAATCTGCTTGGTAAGAAGGGATCTGCCGATTACGTCGACACCGGCGCGTGGGCGAAGAAGGCGATCGAAGAAGCGCAGCGCTATTGCAAGCCGAACGTCGTCGCGAGTTCGAAGGCGACGAAGTACGACCGCGTTCCGCCGCGAACCGATTGGAAGCTCGATCCGGGTGCTGCGTACGTGCACATCGTCGGCAACGAGACCATCGGCGGCGTCGAATTCAACGAGATCCCGGACGTCGGCGCCGTGCCGCTCGTCTCCGACATGTCGAGTACGTTGCTGTCGCGGCCGATCGACGTGGCTCGGTTCGGCGCGATCTACGCCGGCGCGCAGAAGAACATCGGCCCGGCCGGACTGGTGCTCGTGATCGTGCGGCGCGATCTGCTCGACCGCGTTCGCGCCGATACACCGAGCATCCTGAACTGGCGGCTGAACGCCGAGAACGAATCGATGTACAACACGCCGGCGACGTATTCCTGGTACATCGCCGGGCTCGTGTTCCGCTGGATCAAGCGGCAGGGCGGGCTCGTCGAAATGGAACGGCGCAATCGCGCGAAAGCGCAGAAGTTGTATCGGGCGATCGACAGCGGCAACTTCTATCATTGCCCGGTCGTCGAGCGCGATCGGTCGCTGATGAACGTGACCTTCACGCTCGCCGACGCAAGTCTCGAGAAAGCGTTTCTGCAAGGCGCCGAGGCGGCCGGTATGTACAACCTCAAAGGACATCGCAGCGTCGGCGGCATGCGCGCGAGCATCTACAACGCGGTGCCCGAGTCGGCCGTCGATGCGCTGGTCGACTACATGGCGGCGTTCGAAGCGGAACGGCGCTGATGGCCGACGACGCGCCGAAGGTCGACCCACTACGCGAGGTTCGCGCGCGCATCGACGCGATCGACCGCGAGTTGCAGCGCCTGATCAACGATCGGGCCGCGTGCTGCATGCGCGTTGCCGAGATCAAGAGCGCGGATTCAGGCGACGAGGCGCCCGTGTTCTATCGGCCGGAACGCGAGGCCGAGATTCTGAGTCGCGTCAAACGCGAGAACACCGGTCCGCTCTCCGACGACGACATGGCGCATCTCTTTCGCGAGATTATTTCGTGCTGCCTCGCGCTCGAGCAGCCGTTGACGATCGCGTACCTCGGCCCGGCCGGGACGTACACCGAAGCGGCGGCGGTGAAGCAGTTCGGTCATTTCGCGACGACGCGCCCGGTCGCGACCATCGACGAAGTGTTTCGCGAAGTCGAAGCGGACGCAGCGCACTACGGTGTCGTGCCGGTCGAGAATTCGACCGAAGGCATGGTCAACAACACGCTCGATTGCTTCATGACGTCGCAGCTGTCGATCTGCGCCGAAGTCGAATTGCCGATACACGTGTGTCTGATGGCGGCGCCGGCGACGGATCGTGCGGCGATCAAGACGATCTATGCCCATTCGCAACTATTCGCGCAGTGCCGGCGCTGGCTCGACTCGCATTTGCCCGGCGTCGCGCGCGTGTCGGTCAACAGCAACGCCGAGGCGGCGCGCTTGACGGCCGAACGCAACGATTGCGCGGCGATGGCGGGCAGCATGGCGGCAGAGCGCTACGGCTTGCGCATTCTGGCGACGAACATCGAAGACAATCCCGACAACAAGACGCGCTTTCTGGTGATCGGCCGGCAGAAGGTCGGCCCGAGCGGCCGCGACAAATCGTCGATCCTCGTGTCGATGCGCAACGAGGCGGGCGCGCTGTATCGGGTGCTTGGGCCATTCCATCGTCACGGCATCAGCCTGTCGCGCATCGAGACGCGACCGTCGCGCAGCGGTAGTTGGAGCTACGTGTTCTTCATCGACTTCGACGGTCATCAATCGGCGCCGGAAATTCAGGCCGTGCTCGACGACGTGCGCAAGTTCGCGCTCGAAGTGAAATCGCTCGGCTCGTATCCGCAGAACGTCGTGTGAACCCATGACGCAATTCGTCGAACAGTGGGCGAACAAGGCGATCGGCACGCTGCAGCCGTATCAAGCCGGCAAGCCGGTCGAAGAGCTGACGCGCGAACTCGGCATCACCGACGTCATCAAGCTCGCGAGCAATGAGAATCCGCGTGGGCCGGGTCCGGCGGTGCATGCGGCGATCGCGCGCGCCGCGCAGTCGCTGTCGCGCTATCCCGACGGCAACGGCTTTCGGCTGAAGCACGCGCTCGCGCGCCACCTCGGCGTGCGCGCGGAGCAGATCACGCTCGGCAACGGTTCGAACGACGTACTCGAGCTGATCGCGAGCGTCGCGCTGTCGCCGGGGTGCGAAGGGGTGGTGTCGGCGCACGCCTTCGTCGTGTATCCGCTCGCCGTGATCGCGCACGGCGGCAAGCTCGTGACGGTGCCGGCACGCGAATGGACGCACGATCTCGACGCGATGGCGCGCGCGGTGACGAGCGCCACGCGCATCGTCTTCATCGCCAATCCGAACAACCCGACCGGTACATGGATCGGCCGCAGCGAGTTGACGCGCTTTCTCGACCGAATGCCGGAGCACGTCGTCACGGTGCTCGACGAAGCGTATTTCGAGTACTTGCAGCAGCCGGACTATCCGAACGGCATCGAGCTGCTCGCGCGCTACCCGAATTTGGTCGTGACGCGCACGTTCTCGAAGATTTACGGGCTCGCCGGCATGCGCGTCGGCTATTGCGTATCGCATCCGGCGATCGCCGATTTGATGAACCGGGTGCGGCAACCGTTCAACGTGTCGTCGCTCGCACTCGAGTGCGCGGAAGCGGCGCTCGGCGATCGCACGTTCGTCGACGAGAGCCGCCGCATCAACGACGAGGGCATGGAACAATTGCGTCGCGGGTTGGATCAGCTCGGCATCGCCTACATCCCGTCGGGCGGCAATTTTCTCTGCATCGATCTGCGGCGCCCGGCGGCGCCGGTCTACGATGCGTTGCTGCGCCTCGGTGTGATCGTTAGGCCGATTGCGGGCTACGGCATGCCGAACCATCTGCGCATCACGGTCGGCCTGCACGAAGAGAACGCGCGCTTCCTCGACGCGTTGGCGCGCGTGATCTGACCGCACGATGCCACGGCTGCTCGTCATCGGAACCGGCTTGATCGGCGGTTCGTTCGCGCTGGCGATGCGCCGCGCCGGCGCGTTCGCGCGGATCGACGGATACGACGCAGACAGCCGCGTTGCGCGGCAGGCGGCCGAACTCGGTCTCGTCGATCAGGTGGTGCCGAACCTCGCGCAAGCGGTGGCGTCCGCCGACGCGATTCTGATTGCCGTGCCGACCGGCGCGATCGCCGACAACGTGCGCCGCGTCGCCGCGGCGAGGACCCGGTCGACGGACGTCTTCGATGCCGGCAGCGTGAAAGGCAGCGTGCTCGCGCAACTGCGTGGTGACGGCCCCGTCCCGGCGTGGTTCGTACCGTGCCATCCGATGGCGGGATCCGAACGGCGCGGCCCCGATGCGGCCGATGCGAACCTGTTTCGCGGCCGCCACGTGATCCTGACGCCGCAAGCGGAGACGGAACCCGCAACGGCGGCGCGCGTACGCGGCTGGTGGAGTGCGGCCGGCGCGCAGGTCTTCGAGACGTCGGCCGACGTACACGACGAAATGGTCGCGTTGACGAGCCACCTGCCGCACCTGATCGCGTACGCCTTCATGAACTGGGTCGACGCACCGCACAGCGGCGATCCGCGCGCGTTCGCCGGCCCCGGTTTGCGCGACTTCACCCGTATCGCGGGGTCCGATGCGGCGATGTGGCGCCAGATCCTCAGCGACAACCGCGCCGCGGTACTTGCTCAGTTCGACGGTTGGTCGGCGACGCTCGCGCAGATCGGCGCGTTGCTGCGCGACGGCAAGTTCGACGAACTCGAACGCGTGCTCGCAACGGCGCGAGCCGCGCGCGCTCGGCTGTTGGATCGGCCCGATGGCTGACGCGCCGTTGATTACGGTCGACGGCCCGAGCGGTTCGGGAAAGGGAACCCTCGCGGTGCGGCTTGCACGCGCGCTCCGTTGGCATCTGCTCGACAGCGGCGCGCTGTATCGCATCGTCGCCTGGTCCGCGCTCGCCGACGGCGTCGCGCTCGGTGACGAACCGGCGCTCGCCGACCTCGCGCGCCGTTTGCGCATTCGCTTCGACGTCGACGCCGGCGCCGACGTCGTCGTGTGGGTCGGCGACGCCGACGTGAGCCGCGCGATTCGCGACGAATCGGTCAGCGTCGCGGCGTCGCAGGTCGCGGCACTGCCGGCGGTACGCACGGCGCTGCTCGACACGCAGCGGCGGTTTCGCCGCCGTCCGGGTCTGGTGGCGGACGGTCGCGACATGGGCACCGTCGTGTTCGCCGATGCACCGCTCAAGATCTTTCTCGACGCGAGCGCGGAGGAGCGTGCGAGACGTCGATATAAGCAGTTGAAAGATAAGGACTTGGGTGTTAGTCTCCGCGCCCTTCTCGAAAGCATCCGGGAACGCGACGAGCGAGATCGATCGCGAGCGGTGTCGCCGCTCAAGCCCGCGACCGACGCGGTGGTGATCGATAGTTCGTCGCTGTCCATCGACGACGTGTTCGAGCAGGTGTGGCAACTCGCGATCGCTCGCGGTCTGACACGCGCAACACGCTGATCTTCGTTGTGACGGATTCGCGCGTTGGCGTGCGTCGACGCGTCTTCGCGTCACGCGTTGTCCGAAGGTGCGATCCCAAATGGATCGTGAACATCAACTACCGATGAATCGTTATTGCATGAGCGAAAGTTTTGCTGACCTATTTCAAGAAAGCCTGAACACCATCGAGATGGCGCCGGGCTCCATCGTCACCGGCACGGTGGTCGAGATCGACAGCGACTGGGTCGTTGTCCACGCCGGACTCAAATCAGAAGGGGTCATTCCGCGGGCCCAATTCGTCGACGAGAAGGGCGATTTCAAGCTCAAGATCGGCGATCAAGTCAAAGTCGCCATGGAGGTCGTCGACGACGGCTTCGGCGAAACCCGGCTGTCGCGTGAAAAGGCGCGGCGCGCCGAGTCGTGGATGATGCTCGAAGACGCGTTCGAAAAGAACGAAGTCGTCGCCGGCATCATCAACGGCAAAGTCAAAGGCGGCTTCACCGTCGACATCAACGACATCCGCGCGTTCTTGCCTGGATCGCTCGTCGACATCCGTCCGTTGCGCGAGACCGCGCATCTCGAAGGCCGTCCGCTCGAATTCAAAGTGATCAAGCTCGATCAACGGCGCAACAACGTCGTCGTGTCGCGCCGCGCGGTCCTCGAGCAAGAGAACAGCGTCGAGCGCGAGGCGCTGTTGTCGTCGCTGCAGGAAGGCCAGGAAGTCAAAGGCGTCGTCAAGAACCTCACCGACTACGGTGCGTTCGTCGACCTCGGCGGCGTCGATGGTCTCTTGCACATCACCGACATGGCGTGGCGCCGCATTCGTCATCCGAGCGAGATGGTCAACGTCGGCGACGAAGTGGCCGTGAAGATTCTGAAGTTCGATCGCGAGAAGAACCGCGTGTCGCTCGGCATGAAGCAACTCGGCGACGATCCGTGGGTCGATCTGATGCGGCGTTATCCGGAAGGATCGCGCGTCATGGCGACCGTCACCAACCTGACGGACTACGGCTGCTTCGCCGAGATCCAAGAAGGCGTCGAAGGCCTCGTGCACGTCTCGGAGATGGACTGGACGAACAAGAACATCCATCCGTCGAAAGTCGTCGCGGTCGGCGATCAAGTCGAAGTGATGGTGCTCGACATCGATGAGGAACGCCGGCGGATTTCTCTCGGTATCAAACAATGCCGTCCGAACCCGTGGAGCGAGTTCGCGCAGAAGTACGCGAAGGGCGATCGCATCAAGGGCAACATCAAGTCGATCACCGACTTCGGCATCTTCATCGGCCTCGAGGGCGGCATCGACGGTCTGGTGCATCTCTCCGACATTTCGTGGAACGAAGCCGGCGAGACCGCCGTGCGTCGCTACTCGAAGGGTGAAGAGATCGAGACGGTGGTGCTGTCGATCGATCCCGAGCGCGAGCGCATTTCGCTCGGCGTCAAACAGCTCGACCAAGATCCGTTCACCGACTATGCGGCAGCGAACGATCGCGGCAGCGTCGTCAAAGGCACGGTGCAGAGCGTCGAACCGAAGGAAGCCCAGGTGCTGCTCGCACCGGACGTCATCGGCGTGCTGAAGGCCTCCGAGCTCAGCGTCGACCGCGTCGAAGATGCACGCAACGTGCTGAAGGTCGGCGAACAGGTCGAGGTGAAGGTGATCTCGATCGATCGCAAGAACCGCACGATCGGGCTGTCGGTCAAGGCGAAGGATCTCGACGACGAGCGCAGCGCCGTGAAGGAGCATCGTCAGCGGGAGAGCGAGCGGCCGGGTCCGACGACGCTCGGCGACCTCATCAAGGCGCAGATGGACCAGGGCAACTGATACGGTCCGGGCGCCGGGCGGCTCGCGCCGCCCGGCGCCCGTGACGGGTTCTGCGAACCAGGTTCAACTGTCTGAAAAATAAGGACTTTATGGTTGAGTGCCTCGCGCACGTGTGTTAGCGTCTAACTTTTGAGACGGCCGCCGCTTTGAACGCATTCGCGATGACCAAGTCGGAACTCATCGAGCGCATCACCGCGCGGCAGACGCAATTGTCCGCCAAGGATGTCGAACTGGCCGTCAAGACGATGATCGAGCACATGGCGCAGACGCTGGCGCAGGGTCATCGGATCGAGATTCGCGGCTTCGGCAGCTTCTCGTTGCACTATCGGGCGCCGCGCATCGGCCGCAATCCGAAAACCGGCGAATCGGTCGGTCTCTCGGGAAAATACGTTCCCCACTTCAAGCCGGGCAAAGAGTTACGCGATCGCGTGAACGAAAGCCTGGGGCAGTATCCGACGCCGTCAGTACCGTCGCAGCTCGACGACTAAGCCTCGATCCAAACTGCGATGCGTAGATTGGCGCGCTGGACCACCGTGATCGCGTTCACCCTCGCGGTGGGCGTCGGTGTGTTGGCCGTCGTCGACAATCGCAATCACGTCGCAC
Organism: Pseudomonadales bacterium; assembly: GCA_035686405.1. Lineage (GTDB taxonomy): Bacteria > Pseudomonadota > Gammaproteobacteria > Pseudomonadales > Azotimanducaceae > DATJGR01. The sequence continues at coordinate 13,375 of DASRZO010000211.1, forward strand.
TGCATTTCCTCGGTTGGGCGACGCCGGAAGTCAGCATCTATTGGTGGCTCGTGAGCGCATTCGCGCTCGGCGTGTTGGTCGGTTGGATCAGCGCCGGCGTGCGCGTCGTTCGCGCGGTCGCCGGTAACCGCCGGCTACGGCGCGACCTCGATCGCAGCCGCACCGAACTCGACCGCGCGAAGGGCAATACTCTCGGCGTCTGATGTTCGAACGCGTCGACCTCTACATCTTGTTGGTGGTCGCGATCGGCTTGGGCTTCATGCTCGGCCGCCGCGAGCGAGCGCGCCGGCGCGTGCGGCGCATTACCGATCTCGGACGCGACTATTTCCAAGGCATCAACTTTCTGCTCGATGATCGGCCCGACCTCGACGTCGATCGCTTCATCGAAGCGCTGCCGACCGATGATGCGTCGGTCGATACGCATCTGACGTTCGGCGCCGTGGTGCGTCGCCGCGGCGAACTCGACAAGGCCATCCGCATCCACCAGAACTTGCTCGCGCGGCCGCAGCTGTCCGCGGAGAACCGGGCGCTGACGGAACTCGAACTCGCCCGCGACTACCTCGGCGCCGGACTGCTCGATCGCGCAGAGCAGCTGTTGCGCGATCTCGCCGAACGCGGCGGTGCGACCGATCGCGTCGTGCTCGAACATCTGCTCGAGGTCTATCAGCGCGAACGCGATTGGGGGCGCGCGATCGAGGTCGGCACGCAGATCGTGCGCCGCGGTGACCGCGAAGGTCGCGCGGCGCTCGCGCACTTCCATTGCGAGCTCGCGGAATTGGCGCGCGCAGAAGGCGACGACGTCGGTGCGCGCAATCGTCTGAAGCAGGCACGCGAACACGATCGCGGCTGTCCGCGAATCGGTTTACTGCTCGCCGACGTCGAACTCGACGCGGGCCGTCGCGATCGCGCTCGGGCAGCGTTGCAAGACGTCGCGAAGGCGACGCCCGCGCTCGCCGGAGAAACGATCGAGCCGTATCGGCGCGCCTGCGCGGAACCGGGTGAACGTGCGGAACTGCAGCAGTTTCTCGAGCAAACGCTGCAGACGAGCAGCGATCCGCGGATCGCGGCGGAACTCGCGCGGCATTACCAACAAGACGGCGATGCGTCGCGCGCAGAGCAGTTGTTGCTGGATCGACTTGCGCGCCACCCCTCGGTCGCGGGTTTGCGGACGCTCGTCGCGCTCGGCATCGAGCAGGACGTGCCGAACCGCTACGCGCAGGCGATGCTCGCGTTCGCCGACGACGTCTTGGCGCGGCGTGCGTCGTATCGCTGCGGCAATTGCGGGTTCGCCGGCAAGCGTTTGCTGTGGCAATGCCCCGGCTGTCGCAAATGGGGAAGGTTCGTCTACGTGATGGACGCGAACTGACTCCTCGGCGAGGCGTCGCCGCGCTCGCCGCGATGCCGAATTCGTACGCGCGGCGCGGTCGCTCTCGGTGCCGGTTCGGATCGGGCGCGCTCTAGTGTTGCGATCCGCCGCTCATCGTGCGGCGCATCCAACCTCGGAGATAGCCAATGTCCAAGACCATCGTCTCGAAACCCATCCGATCGTCATTGACCGCGTCGAACGCGATCCGCGCCGTGCTGTTGGCACTGATCGTGGCGATCTGCGGCCCCGTGTTCGCGGCCGACAAAGCGACGCCGATCACGCCGATGACGGTCAACATCAACACGGCCGATGCGGCGACGCTCGCCGCTGCCCTCGACGGCGTCGGTGCGTCGCGCGCGAAGGCGATCGTCGAATATCGCGAGGCGCACGGCCCGTTCAAATCGGTCGATGACCTCGCGCAAGTGAAAGGCATCGGCGAACGCGTCGTCGATGCGAATCGCGCACGCATGAAGGTGACGCAGTAGCCGAACGCGGCGGTAACCAATCGTTGTGGGGTGCGCCTGCACCCCACGATGCGTGAGCGCGGGCGAACGACGGGGGTATACTGGACACCTTCGTCGAATCTGATTCGGGTCGAACCTGACACGGCATGCCAGGCATGTCGCCCAGCGAAATGGAATTCCCGTCGCGACGCGATGCGTGACACGCGAGTCCTCCACATCATCAACTCCCTCGATCGCGGCGGCGCCGAATCGAATCTCGCGCGCCTTTGCGCCGAAGGCGCCGCGTGCGGTGTCGCGAACACGGTTCTGACGTTGCAGCGCGGCGGGGCGCTGCGGGAATCGGTTGCGCAACACGCGCGCGTCGTCGCGGCGACGAACGTGTTCGACGTGCGCCGCGCGTTGTCGCGTCGTTCGAGCGCGGCGCCGGATCTCGTCGTCGGCTGGATGTACGCGGGCAGCGTCGCGGCGAGCGCGGTCGCGAGCCGGCGCCTGCCGGTGGTGTGGTGCTTGCGCCACGTTCCCTCGGATGTCGCGAGCGAAAGCCGTACGACGCGCGCATCGCTGCGTTGCATGCGGCGTTGGTGCGGGCCGGCGAGCCGACGGCGGCCGAGCCTCGTCGTCGTCAATTCGCCGGCCGGGCAAGCGGCCCACGAATCGCTGGGCTTGCACGCGCGCTACCAGGTGATCGCGAACGGCGTCGACGTCGATCGCTTCGCCCCCGATGCGCAGCGGCGTCGGTCGGCGCGGCGCGCGCTCGAACTGGGCGACGACGACGTCGCGCTGTTGCACGTCGCCCGCGCGCATCCGCACAAAGGGCATCGATTCCTGCTCGACGCCGCGATGCGCGTCATGCACTCGGCGCCGACAGCGAAATTGGTGTTGGTCGGCGCGGGCGTCGACTCGCTCGAGCATCCGATCTTCGCAGTCGCGGCGAATCGCGTGCGCCGGTTCGGCGACCGCGATGACCTCGAGACCTTCTACGCTGCCGCCGACGCGTTGGTCAGTCCGTCGTTGACCGAGAGCTTTCCGACGGTCGTGATCGAAGCGATGAGTTGCGGGGTGCCGTGCGTCGTGACCGATGTCGGCGCGTCTGCCGAAATCGTCGGCGACAGCGGCGTCGTGATCGAGCCGGGCTCGGTCGATGCGCTCGAAGGCGCGCTCGCGCGAATGGTCGCTGCGACCGGCGCCGCGCGCGAAGAACTGGGGCGCGCGGCGCGGCGCCGGGTGATCGAGCATTACACGCTGGCGCAAATGGCCGCGGCGTTCGCCGGCGCGTACCGGTCGTTGTTGGCCGAGGCGTAAACGGTGAACGCGTCGGGCTACACTGAGTCATATCAACCGACGCACGGATCCGCCGTGTCGCATGGCGCCTGCAAGATCCTATTCGTCGTCAACGATGCCGGATTCTTCAAGTCGCACCGCCTGCGCCTGGCCCAAGAGGCACTGGCGCGCGGGTTCGAGCCGGTCGTCGCGTGCGGCAAAGATACGGGCGAGGCGGCGCTCGAAGCGCTCGGCATTCGCTGCGTGTCGTTCGGTCTGTCGCGCAGCGGCGTCAATCCCCTGCGAGAATTGCAGACGTTCGTCGCGTTGTTGCGGATCTATCGCGCGGAGCAACCGGACATCGTCCATCACGTGACCATCAAGCCGGTGATCTACGGCACCCTCGCGTCGCGCCTCGCGCACGTGCCGGCGGTCGTCAACGCGATTCCCGGGATGGGATTCGTGTTCACGCAGCGCGGCTTCGGGGCGCGTCTCGCGCGCAGCCTCGTGAATCTGTTGTACCGAATCGCGCTCAATCACGACAACATGCGATTCATCTTCCAGAATCGCGAAGATCTGCAGAACTTCGTCGAGAACACGGTCATCCCGGAGAAGTTGACGTATTTGATTCGCGGTTCGGGCATCGATCTCGCCGAGTTTCCGTTCGCGCCGGAGCCGCCCGAGCCCGTGGTGTTCGTACTGATCGCGCGAATGTTGAGCGACAAGGGCATTCGCGAATTCGTCGATGCCGCGCGCCGCGTGCGGCTGCTCGAGCCGACGTGGCGCTTCCGGCTGGTGGGCGGCGCCGATCCGGGCAACCCGTCGTCGCTGACCGAAGACGAACTGACGTCGATGAACGCCGAGGGTTGCGTCGAATGGCTCGGGCATCGCAGCGACGTGCGCGATTTGCT
>DASRZO010000212.1:0-9449 GCA_035686405.1 Pseudomonadales bacterium
GCCGGTACCCCGACACTTCTGAAGAACGCGACGGTGTCCGCGTCCGGCGTACCGAACTCCGCCGTGTATAACGCACCGAACTTCGGATCCGCGTAGACCTCCGACAGCGCGCGATCGACCGCCAGTCGAAAGTCGTCGTCGTTGCGCGGCACCGCGAGCGCCAGCGCGACGAATGTGAAATGGCGGGTCAGCACACGCAGGTCTTGCCGGCTCGAACTGCGCTGCGCGGCCTGCAACAACTTGTCTCGATCGCCGAACAACACGTCCGTGCGCCCCTTCAACAGCGCTGCGATGCCGGCGTCGTAATCGGCGACCGGCTCGACGTTCGCGGTCAGTCGCAACTCGACCATCCGCTGCAGCAACCCTTGCATCGTTGCCGTGCCGACCAGCGCCGAATACGTGCGGTGCGCGAGCGTCGGCGGCGGCGTGCCGCGCCATAACAGCTCGTACGGCTGCGGCCGTTCCTCGAGCGCCGCCTGCAGCGACTTGCTCGCGTCGCTGCGCACCAACGCGGATACACCGCCCGGAAAGATCGGAATCGAGAACGACACCTGCGCCCGACTCGCCTGGGTGACTTCGTCGCCGGCACAGATCATGTCCACGCGGTGCTCTTGCACGTCCGCAAAGTCGGTACCCACTGTCTGCCACTCCACCGCGAGCGATGGCGCAGCCAGATCCTTCCGTAGTGCGTCTGCCCATTCCTTGCAGACCGATACCGCGTAGCCAGCTGCTTGACCTTGGGCATCACGCGACGACATCGGCGCGGCATCTGGACGATAGCCGATCACCAACTTGCCGCTCGCGCGAACGCGGCCGAGCGTTGTCGTTGGGGGCGCGATCGGCTCTGCGGCGGCAGCGTCGGTCGTGTCCGCTGCGGGTGGTTTCGACGGCGACGAGGCATACGCCGGCACGAAGATCGCGAGCGCCGCCATCGCGCACGCGCCGGCGAACGCGAACGCAAACGCGATAGAGAGCTCGCCGCGACGGTAGTTCGAGGTGAATTTGGTCATGATGATGCTCCTATCAAGCAGCCTGAGTCGCATTGCGGACCGTCGCTGCGCTGCCGGACTTCGCAACGAATCGCGGGGCGACGAACAACCAGATGAGCCAACCCAGCCCCATCACGAGAATGCCGCCCATCACCGCGTCGTTGCCGGAGGCATACAACGCATAGACGTTGTATGCGATGCCGATCACCGTGATGGCGATGGTGCGCGTGTAGCCGTCGCGCGCTTCGGCGTTCTGTAGGATCACCGCGAGTGCCGATAGCGCGAAGATGTACGGCACGACGTTCGTTACGACCGCGAGATTCACCAGCGCGTTGAACTGCGCCGATAGATCCGGCGAGACCGTCATCAAAGCGAGCAGCGTCTGTACGACGCCCATGATGGTCATGCCAATCACCGGCGCGCCTGACGAGGTCACCTTGCCGAACGCGCTCGGGAACATGCGCGTGTCGGCGGCGTCCTTCGCGACGGATGCGAGCGTGAACTGCCAGCCGAACAGCGAGCCGACGCACGCCATGACCGCGAGGCCCATGACGATCGCTCCGACGGTCGGGTTGAACATCTGCGCGAATGCCGTGCCGAACGAACCGGTCGATGCTTGCAGCTGCGCGTTCGCCACGACGCCTTGAATCGCGGTCGTCGACAAGACGTAGATCACTCCGGCACCGAGCGTTCCGAACAAGCACGCGATCGGCACGTCGCGCTTCGGGTTTTCCACCGCCGAGGCGTTCTGCGAGGCGGATTCGAGGCCGAGGAAAGCCCATAAGGTGAGTGAAATGCTCGAGCCCATGCCCTGCACGATGCTCAGGCCGTGCGGGTTCCACGCTTCGGCGAACAGCGCGCCCTTGAACCAGAACCAGCCGAAGAACGCCATGAAGCCGACCGGCAGGATGACACCCCACACCGTCACCGAGCCGATCTGGCCGGTGATCTTCGGGCCGCCGAAGTTGGCGACGGTGGTCAGCCACAGCAAGCCGATGACGCCAACGCACGTGGCTGTTGGTGTCGCCGTCAATCCGGGGAAGAAGCCGGCGAGATATCCCAGAGCCGTCACGGCAACCGCGACGTTCGCGATCGCGAGCGACAGGAAATACAGGAAAAAGGTCTGAAAGTAGCCGGCTTTGCCGTAGGCGTCCTCCGCGTAGGCGGCAAGACCCCCGGGTCGGTGGTTGTAGATGCCGGCCTGCGCAAAGCCCCAAGCCATCGCCATCGAGCCGAGCGCGGTCACGACCCACGACAACAGCGAGATCGCGCCGATCTTTGCCATGTTGGTCGGCAACATGATGATGCCGGAACCCATCATGTTGATCGTCACGATGAACGTGAGCTGCACGACGTTCATCTTTTTCGGTTGCTGATCCGTCATATCGCCTCCTGTGCGCCGAAGTTCTTTGCATCCGAACCCGACATCGTGCGACGCGGCCGCATGTCCTCTGCGATGCGCGGCCGAATCGAACGGGTGGACGTGTCCTCGAGCGGAATACACCGTACGCTTCCGCCCCAATGGAATCGTCAGCGCGGCGTCGGCATTCGGTCGCGGTTCGGTAAGCGCGCAGTGCTTGGATAGAGATAGGTAGAAGTACCTATTCGAGATCGCTTCGTGGCGTGCGATGTCCACGGCTTCGCTCGAGCTGGCGATGCAACCGATCGACGGCGAAAGAGAAGGGACGCTGAAGAGGCGCGACTCTGGCGTGGCGCCGTATGGCACGACACTGCGAGCGCCGGACAGCGAAAGCAGCTACGCGCCGCGACTGTCTATTCGAACGCGGCTGCTGCTACCGGTTCGACGATGCCGCGCTGCACACCCTCGCGCACAAGCGTCGACGCAACGTCGCTTGCGCGCACAGAAGGGTGGCACGGGGTCTCCGACATCGAATCATCCGCGGCTCTTGCGGTTGTGCGGCGTCCTCGAAGCAACACTTCGCTTCAGCACTTGCATGTACAGCTTGCCGTCTTTGTTCTCGACACCGTGGGTGTCGTGCCCAAAGCCTGGAAAACGCGCGTCCCATTCCTGCAACGCGCGCAGATAGCTCAGATACGGTCCATCGTCGGGACCGGTGTTCTCGCCGGGCATCAGCATCGGAATGCCCGGCGGATACGGCACGACGCTGGTCGCGAGCACCCGATCGGCGAGTTTTTCGAGCGGCACGTGTTCGATGTTGTCGAGTACGAGTTCGCGGTACGCGTCGGCCGGCGTCATATGCGCGACCGGCAGCGTCGAGAACGCTTTCGAGAGCCACTGCGTCTGCTTCGCGCTCCTGAGCTGTTCGAACATCTCGTTCGCGAGATCGCGCAGTCCCATGCCTCGATAGTGCTCGGGGTTGGCCGCGGTGAGGCGCGGAATCGTTTGCTCGAGCGGCGCGTTGGCGTCGTAGTCGCGCTTGAGGTCGAGCAGCGCGGTGACCAGCGTGCCCCACTTCCCTTTCGTGATGCCGAAGGAAAACAGGAACAGTACGGTGAAGTCGGTCGTCTTCTCGACTTGGATGCCGAGCCGATCGAGATACGCCGTCACGAGCGTCGCCGGAATGCCGGTCTTCTGGAGACTGCCGTCGGGACCGACGCCGGGCGTCACGATCGATACCTTCACCGGGTCGAGCATGCAGTAGTCGTCGGGCAACGTATCGAAGCCGTGCCAGTCGTCGCCCGGATGCATCACCCATGCGTTCGGGTCCGAGGCGAGCACTTCCGGCGGTGCTTCGTGGAACGCGACGCGTTTCTTGCTGCGCGGCACCGCCACGTGCGTGGCGTTCCACGTATCGAAGAACCAGTCGCGTTGTTTCGTGAAATGCGCGTGGATGCGCCCCATCGCTTGGCGGAACGCGACGGCCTCGTCGATCGCCTCGCTCGTCAGGGTCAGCCCGCCGCGGCCATCCATCATCGCCGACGTGATGTCGTTCGACGCGATGATCGTGTACAGCGGCGACGTCGATGCATGCATCATGAACGATTCGTTGAAGCGCCCGTGCGGAATCGCGCCTTTGCCGTCGCGAATGTGCAAATACGATGCCTGCGACAGCGCGGCGAGCAGCTTGTGCGTCGAATGCGTCGCGAACACGGTCGGACCGGTGTGGTCCTTCGGGTCGCCGCGCATACCGTGGCGATTGCGGTAGATCGGATTGAACCGCGCATAGCCGTACCACGCCTCGTCCCAATGCACGCGATCGACGGTACCGTCGAGCAGCTTTTCCACCGCGACCGCGTTGTAGCAAAGGCCGTCGTACGTCGAGTTCGTCACCACGCTGTACACCGGCGTCGTGTCGATGCCCTGCTTGACGAGCGGGTTCGACGCGATCGCTTTCTTGATCGATGCCTTCGTGAATTGGTCCGGATGGATCGGGCCGATGATGCCCCAACGGTTCCGCAGAGGGACGTAGTACGTCGGAATCGCGCCTGTCAGTGTCAACCCGTGTTCGATCGACTTGTGGCAGTTGCGGTCGCACAGCGCGATCTGGTCGCGCGTCACGGCCGCCGTGAAGATCAGGCGGTTCGCCGTCGACGTGCCGTTCGTGACGCAGTACGAGCGGTGCGCACCGAACACGCGGGCGGCGTATTTTTCCGACTCGCCGATCGGGCCGGAATGGTCGAGCAGCGAGCCGAGTTCGCCGACGCTGATCGACAGGTCGGTGCGAAACAGATTCTCGCCGTAGAAGTCGTAGAAGATCCGCCCGACCGGCGACTTCAGGAACGCGGTGCCGCCGGTGTGGCCCGGCGTGTGCCACGAATACTCGTGCGTGCGAGCGAAACGACCGAGCGCCGCGACCATCGGCGGCAGGATCTCGCCGACGTAACGCCGAGCGGCCGCTTCGACGCGACCGCTGACGAACGCCGCAGTGTCTTCGAGCGTCCAGACGAACTCGTCGACCTGCTGCATCACCTCGATCGTCAAACGCGACGAGTCGCGCCGCTCGGCCATCAGGAAGATCGGAATGCGGTCGTTGCGATGGCGAATATACGACAGCAGCGCCTTCGCCTTGTCGTGATCGGCGTCGTCGTCATCGAGCGACCAATCCATCATGACGGCGTGCAATGCAGCATCCGACGTGACGACCGCCATGCCGTCGTCGGCGGAAATCGCCTGTATGACATCGAGATTACGGGCTTGTAGGTCGGCGACCAGCGTCCGCGCCGAGCGGCCTTCGGCCGTGTCGTGCGTGAGCTCGTCGTCGACCACCAGCACGCGCAAGCGCAACGGAACGAACGTCCCTTCGATCACTGCTGCCTCCCCGGGCCTCGCCCGTTCATGTCACGTCGATCGCGGACTTCGGTCCGAAGACCGCCCGAAATTGTCATCCCGCGGCATGCTGCGACATGGATCAGGAGACTGCAACCCCGTAGAGGTGCGTAGACGCGCTCGCGACGGGCGTCCCGCACCCCAAACGAGTCGTTGGCACCGGCCCCGTTCGCGCTGTCGATCGCGGAGCATTCGGCCGAACGTGCTGTTAGGATGTCGCGTCTCGTAACCGGCCGAATTCGGCAGCGCCTGCGTACGATTCCGCATGACCGCAACACCTTCGTCAAAACGTCGAACATCGGCGATCCGCGTCTTCTTCGTCGCGCTCGCGATCGTGGTGTTGCTGCCGGTCGTAGCGTTCGCCTGGCTCTTGTCGCCGTACGGCGAGCGCACGCTGCGCGACTTCGTCGTGGCATGGAGCAGCGACAAACTCGGGCGTCGCGTCGCGATCGACGGGACGTTCGAGGTGCACCTCGGTCGCCACCTGCAAGTGAGCGCCACGCGCTTGCGCATCGCGAATCCGTCGTGGCTGGAAGAACCCGATATGTTGTCGGCCGGCAGCGTCCTGATCGACTTCGACGCGGGGTCGTTGATCGCGCGTGCGCCGACGGTGATCGTCAACGAATTCCGTATCGACGGTCTGAACCTCGGCCTCGTGCGAAGCGCCGACGGCTCGGCCAACTGGCAATTCGAGGGAACGGGCAGCGAGTCGGATCGGTCCTGGCTGTCGGCGCTACCGTTCATCATCGAACGCATACAGGTGCCGGGCGCGCACATCCGTTACAGTGGTCCGCGCCTCGACCGACCGCTCGACCTCGAGTTCGTCGAGCTCGGACAGCAGCGCACCTCAGGCGATATGTTGGAAGTCACCGCGACCGGAAAAGCGAACGAAACCGATCTGAAGTTGTCCGGTCAGATCGGACCGTTTGCGAGTCTGATCGCGGCGAAGAATTTCAGCGCGTCGGTGGACGGCCAACTCGGCGAACTGAGCCTCACGATTCGCGCGCGCATCGACAGCTTGCAACGGCCGGTCGACAGCGAAGCGGACGTCGAATTGCGCGGGCCCGACGCCGCGTACGTCGCGGCGACGCTCGGCGTGCGCAATCTCGGCAGCGGCCCGTTCAATCTCACGGTGTCGGTGTCGCAGGCGCCCGACGGCCAAGGCGTGCGCGGCAGCATCGTCGGGCGGATCGGCGAATTCGACATCTCGGGCGACGGTGAATTGTCCGAGCCGAACGAGATGGGACACTTGACGTTGCGGTCCGAAGTGTCGGGTCCGGACGTCAGCCTGCTGGGCGGGTTGTTCGACATCGACTGGTTGCCGCCGGAGCGCTTCCATCTCGCAACGACGCTGCGCCGGACGGGAACGCTGCTGCAGATCGACGAAGCGACGCTCGAGCTCCCAGACAGCCTGCTGACGGCGCGCGGTTCGATCAAACGCGTCGACAAGCTCGCCGGCAGCGACATGACCTTCCACATCAGCGGCGGCAGCGTCGAGAAATTCCGGCGCTTGTTCCGCATCCCGGGCGTCGCCAACGGACCGTTCGATTTGAGCGCGACGTTGCACCCGCTCGACAGCGGCGAAGACCATCTCGATTTCCGTGCGACGACCGCGCTGATGACGCTCACCGCGAACGGCCCGCTCGGCCAGTACCCGCAGTACTACGGCTCCCGGATGCAGGTCGGCATAAGCGGCGCCGATTTCGGTCCGTTCGCGCGCCAACTCGGATTGGCGGCGGTCAGCACGCCGTTCGTCGGCAACGGTCAACTCGAGTGGACGCCGGGCGGCGCATCGCTGAAGACCGCGAGACTCGCGCTCGGCCCGAACACCGTGAATTTGGACGGTGTCATCGGCACGTCGCCGACGGCGGCGACCGACGTGCAATTCGGCGTCAGCGGCAACAGTCTGGCGTCGCTCGCGCGCTATGTCGGTTGGAGCGGATTTCCTGCAAGCGAGTACAAGGCCGCGGGTCGCGTACTGCGGCAGAACGGACGCACGCGGATCGACGGACTCGATCTGACGGTTGCGAACAGTCGGCTCCAACTCGGCGGGACGATCGGCAATCCGCCGCTGTGGCTCGGGACGGCGCTCACGTTCACGATCGCCGGCAGCGATACGGCGCCGCTGCAGAACTTCGTACGCGAATTCACGCTGCCGGTCGGCGCGTATCGCGCGCAAGGCCTGGTCGATTATTCGAGCGATCGGATCGCATTGCAGACCGTCACGGTCAGCGCGGCCGGCGCCGACGCGACCATCAACGCCGACTTCGCGCTACCCCTCGGTCGGGTCGTCAGTGGGAAGCCGAACACGTTCGACGTGCGCGCCAACGGTCCGGATCTGGTGCGTTTCGTGCCGGATACGCCGGACGTCCGTGCAACACGGCAGAAGTTCGACGTGCAGGCACACGGCTCGTGGGGTACCGACAAATGGGCGTTCGAGCCGTTGATCGTCGAGACGCAGAACGGCTATCTGAGATTGCACGGCACGCTGGACCGCCCGCCCGACTTCTCCGCGACCGCGCTCGACGTCCAATTGCGCACGCCGAACCTCGCGCAGTCGGCGCGCTTGTTCGACTGGGATCTCCCGCCCGAGCCGCTCGACTTGGCGGCGTCGATTACGGGTACGCCGACGGCATTCCGCATGGACAAGATGAGCGGCCATTTCGGTCAGTCGGATTTCGCGGGATCCGCGGCGCTCGATCTCAAGGGCGCGATACCCGAAGTCGACGTCAATTTGAAATCGGGATTCCTCGACCTCGCGCCGCTGACCGAATTCGTTGCGCCGCCGGGCGCGGTCGCGGCTCAGGCGGCCGCGCATTCGACCGGACCGGCGCGGTTGATTCCCGACTTCGTACTCCCGACGGATCTGTTGAAGCGGGCGAACGCGCGTGCCGCGATCGTGGCGGCGAAGACCAGCTTCTTCGGCCAGACGTACGACAACCTCACACTGAACGGATCGATTCGGGACGGACGTCTGACGATCGATCCGCTCGCATTCGGCGGCGCCGACGGCAACTTGAACGCCAAACTCGCGGTGTCGCCGGCGAACGGCAACAGCGACGTGCGGTTGCTGATGAACGGCAATCAGATTCGTCTGGGTGTGATCCCGGGTATGAATCAAACGGCCGCGGCCAGCCGATATACGGTCGCGATCGACGTCGCGGCGAACGGCAACTCGTTGCGCGATCTGGCGGCTACGCTGTCGGGCCAGGCGCGCTTCGTCGGCTCGGGCGGGCGCGTGACCAATTCGAAGATGAACGCCCTGCAGTCGGATTTCCTGACCGAATTGTTCCGAACGTTGAATCCGCTGGCGAAGCGCGCCGACTACACCGACGTCGTCTGCCAGGCGTATCTCTTTCAGGCCGACAGCGGAACGTTGAAAACCGATCCCGCGATCGTCGTGCGCACGACCGACATGGACATCGTCAGCAACGGCACCGTCGACCTGCGCAACGAATCGATCGACTTCAACTTCAAGACGTCTGCCCGCAACGGGATCGGTATCAGCGCGGGCGAGTTGCTGAACGCGTACGTAAAGGTATCCGGCACGCTGTCGAAGCCGTATCTCACGGTCGATCCGACGGGCACGCTGGTGTACGGCGGCGCTGCATTCGCGACGGGCGGCTTGTCGATTCTCGCGACGACCTTGTGGGACCGCGTCTCGCGGCAGAAGGATCCCTGTGCGGCGGCGGTCGCAGAGGCGGAACGCCGCGCGACGACGAAGAGCTCCTGGTAACGGGTGACAGACGGATCGATTGCCGTAGGTGGTTCGATCGGCCGCTACTGCCAACGATTAGGTCGAGGCGCGATCGCGCGCGTTCAACTTCGCTTCGATCAACGGCAGCCGGTCGTTGCCGAAGTACATGTCGTCGCCGTCGAGGAACATCGTCGGGGAGCCGAAGCCGCCCCGGTTCATCACCTCTTCGGTGTTGATGCGTAGACGATCCTTGTACGTCTGCGTGCCGATTTTGTCGAAGAACTCGTCGACCGGCAGGCCGCAGGCGGAGACGATGCCTTTCAACACGTCGTCCTGTGAAATGTCGGCGAGATCGCCCCAATACCGGCGAAAAACCCGTCGCGCGTACGCCTCCAGACAATCGTGCTCGAGCGCGACGAACGCGCCGCGCATGGCTTTCACGCTGTTGACCGGAAATACCGGCGGCATGCCGATGCTGATGCCGACGTATCGCGCCCAGTCCTGCAGATCTTTC
>DASRZO010000213.1:0-5713 GCA_035686405.1 Pseudomonadales bacterium
GGCATGAAGGCCGGTGCGAAAAGGCGGCCAGCAGCCGACGATCCGGAAGCGAGCGTATTCGCCCGCGCAGCCGCGGCGTTGTCGCCCGGCGATCCGTTGCGTTTTCCCGGTTTCCCGCAACTGCGGCCCGCATGACCACCGCTCGCGTCGCGCTCGAACCACAGCGAATCTGCATCGAGGCGCTGCGCGACAAATACTGCGGCGACGGCGAGTCGACCGCGCTCGACGTGCAGCGTCGCGTTGCGCGAGCGCTCGCCGCCGTCGAAGCAGAACCCGCCCGTTGGGAAGCCGTGTTCCTCGACGCGCAGCAGCGCGGCGTGGTGATGGGCGGGCGGATCGATTCGTCCGCCGGCACGGATCGCTCGTCGACGTGGATCAACTGCTTCGTGCAGCCGATCGCCGACTCGATCTCGGAGCCCGACGGCGACGGTCGCCCCGGCATCTACGTCGCGCTCACGGAAGCGACCGAGACGATGCGCCGCGGCGGCGGCGTCGGATACGACTTCTCGCAACTGCGTCCGCGCGGCGCCTATGTCCGCACGACCCAATCGGAGGCGAGCGGGCCTGTCTCGTACATGCGCGTGTTCGACCGTTCGTGCGAGACCGTCGAGTCGGCCGGTGCGCGACGCGGTGCGCAGATGGCCATCCTGCGGATCGATCATCCCGACGTGCTCGAATTCGTTCACGCGAAGACGACCCCGGGCGAGCTCGTCAACTTCAACATGAGCGTCGCCGTCACCGACGATTTCATGCAACGGTTACAGGACGACCGGGACCACGAGTTGGTCCATCGCGTGGGGCCCGCGCCGCGGCGACGCACCCAAGACACCTATCAGCGCGCCGACGGCATGTGGGTGTATCGACGCATCAAGGCGCGCGAGCTATGGGACGCCATCATGCGGTCGACGTACGACCACGGCGAGCCCGGCATTCTCTTCATCGATCGCGTCAACGCCGACAACAACCTCGCCTATTGCGAACGCATCGAAGCGACCAATCCGTGCGCCGAGCAGCCGCTGCCACCGTACGGCTGTTGCTGTCTCGGCAGCATCGACCTGACGCGCTGTATCGTTGCGCCGTTCGCAGCCGACGCTGCTTTCGATTTCGATGGCTTTGGCGATCTGGTTCGTATCGCCGTCCGCATGCTCGACGACGTGCTCGACGCAACCCCGTGGCCGTTGCCGCAACAGCGTGCGGAGGCGCACGCGAAGCGCCGCATCGGCCTCGGCTTTCTCGGCCTCGGCGACGCGCTCGTGATGCTCGGACTGCGATACGACAGCGACGCCGGCCGCGCGATGGCCGTCCGCGTCGCGACTGCGATGCGCGACAACGCGTATCGCGCATCGATCGATCTTGCGGCGGAGAAGGGCGCGTTTCCGTTGTTCGGTGCGCGCTATCTCGACTCGTCGTTCGTGCTGCGCTTGCCGGCGGACATTCGCGCTGCGATCGCGCAGCGCGGCATCCGCAACAGCCACCTGTTGTCGATCGCACCGACCGGTACGATCAGCCTCGCGTTCGCCGACAACGCGAGCAACGGCATCGAGCCCGCGTACGCGTGGACGTATCAACGCCGCAAACGCGACCGCGACGGCGTCTTCGAGGAATTCACGGTCGAAGATCACGCGTATCGGCTCTTCCGTTCGCTGCGCGACGACGCCCCTTTGACCGGCGCGTTCGTCTCGGCGCTCGAGATCGGCGCGCTCGATCACGCGAAGATGGTCGGCGCAGTGCAGCCGTTCATCGACTCGGCAATCTCGAAGACGGTGAACATTCCGGTCGATTACCCGTTCGCGGCCTTCCGCGATCTGTACCACACCGCGTGGACGCTCGGCGCGAAATCGCTCGCGACGTTTCGTCCGAACACGATCACCGGGTCGGTGTTGACGATCGGCGCCGGCGCGGTCGACGCGGCGCCGGACCGGGGTGACCGGCGCGTCGAGGTGACGGCGCCGTCGACCGCGGCGCTGTCGAGCCTGCGGTGGCCGCGGCGGCCGACGTTCAAAGACGGCAACCCGGCCCATTGCTACATGGTCAAGCATCCGCACGGGCAGAAGTTCGCGCTCTTCGTCGGCCACTTCGACGAAGACGGTCGAGCGTATCCGTTCGAAGTGTGGGTGAACGGCGTCGAGCAACCGCGCGGTTTGAACGCGCTGGCGATCAATCTGAGCTACGACATGTACGCGCGCGACCGCGGCTGGCTGCGGCACAAACTCGATGCGCTGAACGAAAGCGTCGCCGATGAGGAGAGTTTCGACCTGCCGATGCCGCCAACGGGCACGCCGAGGCGCGTGCCGAGCCTCGTCGCCGCGATGGCGACATTGATCCGCTATCGCTGCGAGCAACTCGGTGCGTTCGCGAACATCGACGCGACGCCGGTACTGGATGCGTTGATGACGCGCGCCGAACCGCGCACCGGCGCCGACGGTACGCTGTCGTGGACGGTCGATATCGCGAATCCGTCGACAGGCGACGAGTTCATCCTCGGTTTGAAAGAGCTGCAGGTGTCGCTCGGCGATTCGTTGCAGCGCCGCCCTTACGCCATGTGGCTGTCGGGCACGTACCCGCGCGCGCTCGACGGATTGTGCAAGGCGCTCTCGCTCGACATGCGCGTGATCGATCCGGCCTGGATCGCCAAGAAGCTGCGCGAGTTGCTGACGTATGCCGAACCGAAGGGCGACTTCTTCGCGCCGGTCCCCGACAGCGAACGTCGTGCCGTCTATCCGAGTACGGTCGCGTACGTTGCGACGCTGGTACTGCATCGCTACGCGCGCCTCGGGATCCTCGACGGTGACGGCTTCCCGATTGCGCCGATGGGGCTCGTCCGCGATCCGAACGGCAGCGAGCCAGCTACACCGAGTCGGCCGTCATCGCGACGTTGCGAAGAATGCGGTGCGCGCGCGTTGATCCGCGTCGACGGCTGCGATCGCTGCACGGTCTGCGGCGCCATCGGCGTGTGCGGCTGAGGCCATCACGGTCGCGTCGTTGCAGCGCCACGGCATGCGTCGGCCCGTCGCCCGACCGACGCCCGACGAGGCGCTTTCGCACATACCTAAGAACGTTTCTGTTGATTGTCGGCTAACTTGCTGTTATCTATTCGCTAAAGGACATAGACATCTGACTTTCGGGGGAAGGAAAGATGGCTCATCCAGACCTGCATGGACGGGTCTTCAAGCTCGGTCACGTGCGCTACATCGTCGCGCGCCACCAACCGGAAACGCATCGAATTCGGTGTTATCGGATGGAAGGCAAGCTCGTTTCGATCGTCAAGCTGCCCGTGGCCTTCGTGCTCGAGCAAGTGGCCGACAAGATCACGCTCGAGGAACTCGCTTAGCGGTCGCGACTGATCGGCGCGGTCGATGCGGCGTGCCGGCGCATCCACGATGACGGCGTGGCGGAGCTGGCTGCTGCCGGCGGGCGCGACCCGCGATGCACCGTGGATTCTGGGCGCGCGCGGCCTGCGTGCATTCGCCGACGGCTTCGTTGCGTTGTTGCTGCCGTTGTATCTGCTGCAACTCGGCTTCGACGCGTTGGCGATCGGCTCCATCATCACGAGCACGTTGCTCGGCTCCGCGTTGTTGACGTTGTGGGTCGGCGCCGTCGCCCATCGATTTCAGCGCCGTTCGATGCTGCGCGGCGCGTGCGTGCTGATGATCGCGACCGGCACCGCTTTCGCCCTGACCACTGAATATTGGCCGCTCGTCGTCGTCGCGTTCGTCGGCACGATCAATCCGTCGTCGGGCGACGTGAGCCTGTTCTTACCGCTCGAGCAGACGGTACTCGCGCAGTCCGTATCTGCGGTGGACCGCACCGCACTCTTCGCGCGCTACAGCATCGTCGGCACGGTGGCCGGCGGCTTCGGCGTGCTGTCGGCATCGCTACCGCAACTGCTCGCGCCCGGCGTCGATGCCGTTCGCGGTACGCAATTGATGTTCGCGCTGTACGCGGTGCTGGGCGGTGCCGCATTCGCGATGTACCGGAATCTGTCGCCGAACGTCGAAGCGCCGAGCGCCGTGCCGGTCGCGCTCGGCCGTTCCAAGGGCATCGTCTACCGGCTGATGGCGCTCTTTGCGCTCGACTCGTTCGGTTCGGGCTTCTTCGTGCAATCGATGCTGGCGTTGTGGTTGTTCCAGCGGTTCGGCCTGTCGGTGACGACCACCGCGGCGATCTTGTTCTGGGCCGGGATGTTCGCCGCGGTGTCGTTCCTGATCGCGGTGCGTTTGTCGCAGCGGTTCGGTTTGATCAACACGATGGTATTCACGCATTTGCCCGCGAGCTTCTGTCTGATCGCGTTGCCTTTCGCGCCAAGCTTGTCGGTCGCGGTCGTGCTGCTGTTGGTACGCGGCCTGCTGTCGCAGATGGACGTGCCGACGCGCACGTCGTACGTGATGGCGGTGGTGACGCCGGAGGAACGACCGGCGGCCGCGAGCGCCGCCGCCGTGCCGCGCAGCCTCGCCGCGGCGATCAGTCCGCTGTTCGCAGGCTATTTGTTCAGCCTGTCGACGTTCGGCTGGCCGCTGATCGTCGGCGGCACGATCAAAGTGGTGTACGACGTACTGCTGCTCGTCCAATTTCGCCGCGTGAGGCCCGACAGCGAGGAGACGGCATGACGCGTGATTTTCCGATTCACGGTTTCGTCGCCCAGGGTTTCGAGCGCGTGCGCGCCGCGTTCGAACACAATTTCACCGAAGGGATCGAAGTGGGCGCCGGTTGTTGTGCGATCGTCGCGGGCAAGACGGTGGTCGACCTGTGGGGCGGCTACCGCGATCGCGACTGCACGCAGCCGTGGACCGAAGACACGCTGGTCAACGTCTACTCGACGACGAAGGGCGTCGGTGCCGTCGCGTTCGCCTGCGCGGTCGACGACGGTCGCATCTCGTACGACGTGCCGGTGCGCGACTACTGGCCCGAACTGCGCGCCGGCACTAACGGTTTGACGGTGGCGCAGCTGCTCGCGCATCTCGGTGGATTGTGCGGGTTTCGCGAACCCGTTCGCGTCGAAGACCTCTACGACTGGAGCGTGATGAGACACCGCCTCGAACGCGAGGACCCGCATTGGCAACCCGGCACCGCGGCCGGCTATCACGCGGTCACGTGGGGATACCTGGCGGGTGAACTCGTGCGACGCACGACCGGTACCACGCTCGGTCGCCTCGTCGCCGAGCGCATCGCGCGTCCGCTCGAGGCAGACTTTCATCTCGGCCTCGACGACCGCCACTTCGATCGCGTTGCGAGTCCGATCACGCCGAAGCATGCACGCGTCCAACCGCGCGACCCGGTCGCGCCCGCGGTCGGTCCGCTGTTCGCCGTTGCGATGACGAA
This sequence comes from Pseudomonadales bacterium, assembly GCA_035686405.1. Lineage (GTDB taxonomy): Bacteria > Pseudomonadota > Gammaproteobacteria > Pseudomonadales > Azotimanducaceae > DATJGR01. The sequence continues at coordinate 5,320 of DASRZO010000213.1, forward strand.
CCCGGCGCTGCGGCCCTACGCCGACGTTTGCAGCGCGCCGTGGCGCAGAGCGGAGATCGCAGCGTCGAACGGCCACGGCACGGCGAAGAGCCTCGCGCGGATCTACGGCGCCGTCGCGAGCGGCGGTGCCCTCGAAGGCGTACGCGTGTTGTCGGCGCCGACGATCGAACGCGCGACACGCGAAGTGTGGAACAGCGATACCGATCTCGTCCTCGGTCGCGGTCTACGCCGCAGCGCGGGCTTCATCCTCAATACGGACTCGATGTTCGGACCGCGTGCGGAATCGTTCGGCCATTCCGGCGCAGGCGGTTCGACCGGGTTCGCGGACCCGACGACGCAGCTCGGCTTCGGCTACACGATGAATCAGATGGCGCCGGGGTCGGACGGCGAAACC
>DASRZO010000214.1:0-11569 GCA_035686405.1 Pseudomonadales bacterium
CGGCGAGGCGGACGAGGCGTTGCTGACCGATCTCGACGCGCTGCTGCGTCGCGCCGAAACGGACATGACGATTTTTTTCCGGCGCCTCGCCGACGTCGAACCGGCGGCGACCGACGACGCGCTGATGGCGCCGCTGCTGGACTCGTACTACGTGCCCGCACAGCTGACGCCCGACGTGCGCGCGAACACCGCGCAATGGTTGCGGCGATATCTCGACCGCTGCGCCGCCGAGGGCCGCCCAACGGTCGAACGTCGTCGCGCGATGAACGCGGTGAACCCGAAATACGTGCTGCGCAACTACCTGGCGCAACTCGCGATCGACAAGGCCGAGCAGGGTGATTACGCGCTCGTGCGCGAGTTGCTCGACGTGTTGCGCGCGCCGTACGACGAACAACCCGGCCGTGAGACGTTCGCGCAGCGGCGGCCGGATTGGGCGCGACATCGCGTCGGATGTTCGATGCTGTCGTGCAGCTCGTGATTGCGGATAGGTGTCGACGATGACCGAGTATTGGAAGTTGAGTGCAGTCGAACTGGCGGCCGGAATACGCGCCCGCGATTTTTCGGCGACCGCGGTCGTCACGAGCGTGCTCGAACGCATCCGCGCCGCGAATCCGAAATTGAACGCGATCACCGTCGATTGCAGCGCCGATGCGCTGGCGGACGCGGCGCGCGCCGATGACGCGGTCCGCCGCGGCGAGGTGCTCGGCGAATTGCACGGCGTACCGGTGACGATCAAGGAAAACGTCGATCAGCGCGGCAAAGCGACCACGAACGGTGTGCCCGCGTTTGCGAATCTGATGGCGACGGACGATGCACCGCTCGTCGCGAACTTGCGTCGTGCCGGCGCGATCGTCGTCGGACGCACGAATACGCCGGAATTCTCGATGCGCGCGACGACCGACAATCCTCTCAGGGGGCGCACGATCAATCCGTGGCACGACGACGCGTCGCCGGGCGGTTCGTCCGGCGGCGCCGGCGCGGCTGCCGCCGCCGGGTTCGGCCCGATCCATCACGGCAACGACATCGGCGGCTCGCTGCGTTTTCCGTCGTTCGCGTGCGGCGTCGCCAGCGTGAAGCCGACGCAAGGCCGCGTTCCGGCGTTCAATCCGAGCGCGACCGGAGAGCGCGGCATGCTCGCGCAGTTGATGTCGGTGCAAGGCGCCATTGCGCGTGAAGTGCGCGACGTGCGCCTCGCGACGCGCGTGATGGCGCACGGCGATCCGCGCGACCCTTGGTGGGTGCCGGCGCCGTTCGATTGGCCGCAGGAAGCCAAGCCGAAGATCGCGTTGACGCGCGAAAGCCACGGCTATCCGCTGCACGCGGAGATCGACGCCGCAATCACGCGCGCGGCGCAATGCCTGCGCGACGCCGGCTACGTCGTCGAAGAAGTCGCGACGCCGTCGATTCTCGAGCCGGCGCAAGGTTGGTTCGACGTCGCGGTGTACGAGATCAAAGAGACCCTCGGCGCCGCCGCGCGCGACTACGGCAGCAAGACGCTGAACGACATCTTCGGTTGGTATTACACGCTCGGGAAAATGGTCGACGCCGACGGTTATCGTCGCGGCATTGCCGATCGCACGCGGATGACGCGCGCGTGGAGCATGTTCCTCGCCGACTATCCGCTCGTGCTGTCGCCGTTCCTGATGCGGCCGACGTACCCGTGGAACTACGACGCGCAAAGCGAAGCGAACACGCACGACCTGTTTCGTGCGGCGATTTACAGCGTCGGCGTGAACTACCTGGGGTTACCGGCCGGCGTCGTTCCGGTCGGCAAGGCCGCCAATCTTCCGGCCGGCGTGCAGATCATCGGCCGGCGCTATCGCGAAGACCTGATCCTCGACGCGCTCGAGGCGATCGAAGCGCGAATCGGCGTGATGGCGAAGACGTTGTGGTGATCGATCGCTGCGGGCACCCCCGAATGCGGTCGTTAGCGCCTGCGCTGGGTCAAAGCGCCTGCGAGTGATAGGCATCGCACCCTTGCGGCGTATCCGCTTTGAGGCCCAAACGGAACCACCGTTCCCGCTGGGCTGACGTCCCGTGGGTGAACGGGTCGAGCAGCATCCGATCTGCGGCGTGCTGCTTCGCGCTGTCACGGCCGACGCTGCTCGCCGCCGCGAGGATCGCGTCGATATCGCCGGCAACCAGCGACCGCGGCGCGTCGTCGGCATGGCGCGCCCACAGGCCGGCGAAGCAATCGGCCTGCAGCTCGAGGCGCAGCTGCCAGCGATCGGCGGCGTCTGCCGGTGCGCTCTCTTCCTGCATGCGGACGCGCTCGGTATCGCCGAGCAGGGTTTGCACGTGATGGCCGACCTCGTGTGCGATCGCGTATGCCTGCGCGGCGTCGGGAGACGCGCCTTGCGTCTGCCGGCCGAGCAAGCGGAGAAAATTGAGATCGATGTAGACGGTACGACTCGGCGCGCAATAGAAAAGCCCCGTCGCCGGCAGCGACATTCCGCAGACCGCCGGAATCGAGTCGTCGAACAGCTGCACGGTCGGTGCGACATACGAGATGTTCGAATCGGCCAACAGCGACCGCCAAGTCCGATCGAGCGACGTCAGCGTGGCCGATACGAAATCGATCAGCGGATCGTGCGTCGGATTCGGCAACTGCGTCGCTGCTGCGACGGCGGCGTTCGACCTGCGCGCGAACGTCGACGGTCGAATGCCGAACGACCACGCCACTGCGACGACGAGTATCAGCACCACCCCGCCGACCGTCATCGTCATCCAGATTCGCGTCGGGCGCGCCTGCTCGATATCGGGTGTCCCGGCCATCGCGTGTCTCCACCGCTCACTTGGCGCGATCGTCGCACCACGGGCCGCGAAGAGCGAAGTCGGATGGTCGGCGTGTCGGGCAGCGGCGCTGCGTCAGAGCTCCTGCGTCTTGTAGGTATCGCAGTTGTCGATCGAACCCGAGTCGATCCCGCGCTTGAACCAGCGCACCCGCTGCGCCGACGTGCCGTGTGTGAACGAATCCGGCGTGATGTGACCTTGCGCTTCGCGTTGCAGGCGATCGTCGCCGATCGCCGCTGCGGCCTTCAGCGCTTGTTCGACGTCGCCTTGTTCGAGGATGTTGCGCGCGGCGTTCGCGCGGTTCGCCCACACGCCGGCGAAGCAGTCGGCCTGCAGTTCGAGCCGTACCGACCAACGATTCGACTCGTTCGCGTCGGACGCTTGTTGGTGGCGACGTACTTGTTCCGAGATGCCGAGTAGGTTCTGCACGTGGTGACCGACTTCGTGTGCGATCACGTACGCTTCGGCGAATTCGCCGGGCGCCTGAAAACGCTCTTTCAGATCGCGATAGAAACTCAAATCGATGTAGACCTTCTGATCGTTCGGGCAATAAAACGGGCCGACAGCCGACTGCGCCATCCCGCACGCCGATGCGACGCTGTCGCTGAACAACACGAGGGTCGGCTCGACGTAGCGCTGGCCGCGCTCGGCGAATACCTGGCGCCAGGTGTCTTCGGTGTCGCCGAGCACGACGGCGACGAAGTCGGCGAGCGGATCGTTCTTCAGATCCGGCGCCGTGCCGGTGGTTTGCTGTGCGGGTGCCTGATCGGTTTGCATCTGCTGCAACAGCGGTGTCGGATCGACGCCGAAATACCACGCGAGCAACAATACAACCACTGTGCCGATGCCACCGATCGCGTGGCCCGGCGACAAACCGCGGCGATCTTCGATGTTGCTGCTACGACGTCCGCCGCTCCACCGCACGATGACGTTCTCCGATGATCGGGCAGCTATCTTGGCATTGCGTGTCGTCGAACGCGATGCGTGAACGTCCGATTGGCTCGATCGTCGGCAATCGCGCGGGTGACGATGTGGTTACGGCTGGTTACGGCTGCTCGAGCCGATAGCCGATGCCGGGCTCCGTCATCAGATAGCGCGGCTGGGTCGGATCGTCCTCCAGCTTGCGGCGCAATTGGGCCATGTAGATGCGCAGGTAGTGCGCGTCCTCGACGTGCGATGGGCCCCAAACTTCTTTCAGCAGCTGGCGGTGCGTCAGCACCTTGCCCGCGTGGCGAATCAGCATCGCGAGCAAGCGGTATTCGATGGGCGTCAGATGCACCGCTTCGCCCGCGCGTTCGACGCGACGCGCAGCGAGATCGACGGTGATCGGTCCTGCGGTAAACGTTTGTCCGCCGTCGGCTCCGCGCGACGCGCGCCGCATCGCGACGCGCAGCCGCGCCAGCAGTTCGCCCACCCCGAACGGTTTCGTCAGATAGTCGTCGGCGCCCGCGTCGAGTGCGGCGATCTTATCCGCTTCCTCGGAGCGGGCGGACAGAATGATCACAGGTACCTCGGTCCATTCGCGCAGACGTTTCACGACTTCGACGCCGTTGATGTCCGGCAGACCGAGATCGAGGATCACGACGTCCGGTCGATGCAGGCCTACCTCGACGATGCCGCGCTCGCCGGTCTCGGCCTCGAACAATTCGATGCCTTGCGACGGCAGTACCGCGCGCAGGAAGCGGCGTATCTGCGGTTCATCTTCGATCAACACGACAATCGGATGGGGCGCATTCATCGCGACTGGGATGGGTCGTCAGACTCGGGCTTCGGACCTTCGGGCGGCGGCGGTTGCGGTAACGTGAACGTGAACCGCACGCCGCCTTCGGCGCGATTCTCGGCGCGCATGCGGCCGCGATGCGCTTCGACGATGGCGCGGCAGATCGCGAGGCCGAGACCGGCTCCGCCCGTCGCACTCTCGGGCTGTGCGCGGTAGAACTTGTCGAAAACGCGCTCCTCGTCGCCATCTGCTAGGCCTGGCCCGTGGTCCGACACGGACACCATGACCCCGCCGCCGTCCGCGGCTGCGCGGATTTCAATTGGAGAGCCCGGCGGCGTGTATTTGACCGCGTTGTCGAGCAGGTTCGTCAGAACCTGTCCGATCAACACGCTGTCGAGCCAGACGAGTGGGGGGCTGTTCGACAAGTCGATTTCGACGCGCCGGTCCTTCAGGCGGGTGCGCATGCGTTCGAGCACCGCGCCAACCACTTCCTCGAAGGGGTGCCATTGTCGATTCAGCTGAGCAGCACCGGTCTCTAGACGCGCCATATCGAGGACGTTGGCGGTCAGGTCGCTCATGTGCATCGCTTGCTCGTAGATCGTCTGCGCAAGATCTCTGCGGACTTCGTTCGAAAGCTTCGTCTCCTGCTCGACGAGACTGCTCGCCGCTCCGGCGAGCACTGCGAGCGGCGTCCGCAGATCGTGCGAGATCGACGCGAGTAGAGAGTTCCGCAGTTGTTCCGATGCCATGCCGAGCTCCGCCTCTTGCGCGACCTCGACGAAATGGACTCGTTCCAGCGCAAGAGCGATTTGCGCTGCAAACGTCTCGAGTAGGCGTTGCTGTTCCGGGACGAAGATCAAACGCTCGTTGCGCGGCTGTAGCGCGAGCACACCGCGGTTGCGCACCGGTGCTCGCAACGGCATGTAGTGAATCTTCGTTCCAGTCAATGTGTCGGTCCCGAGCCCGGCCGGCTGCCAATGGTCGTGCACCCACTGCGCGACCGATAGATCGGGTTCGATGCGCGTATCGCGCTCGCCGACGCGGGCGACGTGCAGTTGTTCATCGCGGTTGGGCAACAGCAGCGCGGCAGATGCTTCGAACACACCCTCCACGTGTTGCATCGCGATCTCGGCGACTTGATCGGCCGTCAATGCGCCGGAAAGTTCTCGACTGAGCGCATAGAGCGCGGCTGCACGACGCTCGCGGTGAGAAGCGACGCGCGCTTGGTAGCGAATTCCGGCGGTGAGCTGCGTGATCGTCAACGCCACGAGCAGCATCACCGCGAACGTCAGCAGATACTGCGTATCGGATACCGCGAACGTGTAATACGGCGGTACGCACACGAAATCGAACAACCCGACGCCGACCACCGACGCCGCAATCGCGGGACCGCGACCGGTGCGCACCGATACCCATACGACGACCGCGAGATACAGCATCACGACGTTCGTCAGTTCAATGTGGTCACGCAACCAAATGGCAGCGGCCGTGACCAAGGCGACGGCAACCATCGCTTCGATGTAGCCACGTCGGTTCGAACGGAAGCGACGCCCGACGGCGTCCTCCTCGGTCGGAGCCTTGACGTTCGTCGGCGGAGATCCAGCGTCCTCGCCGACCACGAGTAGATCGATCGCGCCGGATCGCGCAGCGAGTGCGTCGAACGTCGATCGACGCAGTGCACGGAGCCACGGCGTCGCGCTCGAACGCCCGAGGAGGATCTTGCTCGCGTTGCGTTCGCTCGCGTATTCGACGAGGGCGTCCGCGACGTTCTGACCGGGCAGCGTCGCGGTTTGCGCGCCGAGCTCTTGTGCGAGGCGCAGTGCGCGCAGGATTTGCGCGCGTTCCGCTTCGGGCAGGCGCTGCAGCGTTGGCGTTTCGACGTACACCGCGATCCAATCGGCGCGTAAGGTGCCGGCGAGGCGCCGCCCGGCACGAACGACCTGCTCGGCGTGGGCGCCAGGCCCGACCGCTACGAGCAAACGCTCTTTGAGCTGCCACACGCGTTTGATCGCTTCGTCGTCGCGATACTCGCGGGCCTGTGCGTCGACGCGATCCGCAGTGCGGCGCAATGCAAGTTCGCGCAGCGCGATCAGATTGCCCTTGCGGAAAAAGCTGCCGATGGCGCGAGCGGCCTGCTCGGGCATGTAAACCTTACCGGTCTTCAGTCGCTCGAGCAGATCGTCTGCCGGCAGATCGACCAGTTCGATCTCGTCGGCTTCGTCGAAAACTCGATCGGGTACTGTTTCGGCGACGCGCACTTGGGTGATTTGCCCAACGACGTCGTTGAGGCTCTCGAGGTGCTGCACGTTTACGGTCGTGTAGACGTCGATGCCGATCGCGAGCAATTCCTTGATGTCCTGCCAACGCTTCAGGTGCCGGGAACCGGGCGCGTTGCTATGTGCGAGCTCGTCGACGAGAACGAGTGCGGGTCTGCGCGCGATGACTGCGTCGATGTCGAGCTCGTACAGCGTTGTCCCGCGGTATTCGACACGCTTGCGCGGCAACACTTCCAGTCCATCGACCAACGCCTCCGTTTCCGCGCGGCGGTGCGTTTCGACGATGCCGACGACGACGTCGATGCCCCGCGCGCGCACCTCGGCCGCCTCCGTCAGCATTGCGTAGGTCTTGCCAACGCCGGCGCAGGCGCCGAAGAAGATCTTCAAACGGCCGGAGCGTCGCTTCGCCTCGGCCCGCTGGACCGTCTCTAGGAGTTTGTCTGGATCGGGACGTTGTTGGTTCATCGGTCCAGTGTACTCAGACGTGAAGTGGCTCGGAGCACCCCCTGCGGTGTTCGGCCCGGACGCGGCGAGTCGAGCGTCACGCGCGCCGCTCAAACGGCGCCGGTGGAGGACAGGAACAGATCAATCGCCTTGATGCCGGCGAACGGCGCGATCAAGCCGCCGATACCGAACACCGCCAGGTTGCGCCGTAGGATCGCGGTGGCGCCGAGCGGCCGGTAGGCGACGCCGCGAATCGCGAGCGGGAGCAGCGCGAGGATGATCAGCGCGTTGAAGATCAATGCGGACAATACCGCGCTCGCGGGGCTGGCGAGGCGCATGACATTGAGGGCGTCGAGCTGCGGATACGTCGACGCAAACGCCGCCGGAATGATCGCGAAGTACTTCGCGACGTCGTTGGCGATCGAGAACGTCGTCAACGCCCCGCGCGTCATCAGCATCTGCTTGCCGGTCTCGACGACTTCGATCAGCTTCGTCGGGCTCGAGTCGAGGTCGACCATGTTGCCGGCTTCCTTGGCCGCCCGCGTGCCGGTATTCATCGCGAGCGCGACGTCGGCCTGCGCGAGCGCCGGCGCATCGTTAGTGCCATCGCCGGTCATTGCGACCAAACGCCCGCGCGCCTGATAGTCGCGAATCACGTTGAGCTTTCGTTCCGGCGTCGCTTCGGCGATGAAACTGTCGACGCCGGCTTCGGCGGCGATGGCGGCAGCGGTCAACGAGTTGTCGCCGGTGATCATCACAGTCTCGATTCCCATACGGCGCAGCTGCGCGAACCGTTCCTTCAGACCGCCCTTTGCGACGTCCTTCAGTTCGATCACGCCGAGCACGCGCTTGCCATCGGCGACGACGAGCGGCGTTGCGCCGGTCCGCGCCACGTTGGTGATTTCGGTCTGTACGTCGCTCGGCAACGAGCCGCCTTCGGCTTCGACGAACGCGCGAATCGCATCAGCCGCACCTTTGCGAACCCGGCGGTGCCCGAAGTCGGCGCCGCTCATGCGCGTTTGCGCAGAAAAAGGCACGAAGTCGACTTGCAGCGCTTCGACGTTGCGTTCGCGCAAATTGAAACGCTGTTTCGCGAGCACGACGATCGAACGCCCCTCTGGTGTTTCGTCTGCGAGCGACCCAAGTTGTGCTGCGTCGGCAAGCTCCTGCTCGGAAACGCCGTGCGCCGGCACGAAACGCGTCGCCGCCCGGCCGCCGAGCGTCAGCGTACCGGTCTTGTCGAGCAACAAGACGTCGACGTCGCCGGCGGCTTCGACTGCACGGCCGGAGTTGGCGACGACGTTTTTCGTCAACATGCGTCCCATCCCGGCGATCCCGATCGCCGACAGCAGCGCGCCGATGGTCGTCGGGATCAGGCACACGAGCAGCGCGATCGACACCGTGACGGTGATCGGCTTGCCTGTGCCGTTGACCGCGACGCCGAATGCCGAGAACGGATACAGCGTGACCGTGACGAACAGAAACACGAGTGTCAGCGCCGTGAGAAAGATCGTGAGCGCCATCTCGTTTGGCGTTCGCTGCCGGTGTGCCGATTCGACCATGCGGATCATTCGGTCGAGAAAGCTCTCGCCCGACGTCACCGTCACGCGGACCACGAGCCAATCGGACAGCACGCGCGTACCGCCGGTGACGGACCGGAATTCCGTGTCGGCCTCGCGAATGACCGGCGCGCTCTCGCCGGTGATCGCGCTTTCGTCGACCAATGCCATGCCTTCGATGACGTCGCCGTCGGCGGGCATGAAGTCGCCGGCCTCGACGAGCACGACGTCGCCGATCTGCAATTCGGCCGACGGCGTCAGCGTAAACGGCGAACTTCGTCTGGGTTCGGCGAGCTTCTTGCCGACGATGCCGGTCCGGCTACCGCGCAGCGCCGCGGCCTGAGACGCGCTGCGCCCTTCGGCCAACGCTTCGGCGAAGTTCGCGAACAGTACGGTGAACCAGAGCCACGCGGCGATCGCCGCGATGAATCCCGGCGAGGTCTCGCCGTGGCCCCACAACGACTCGAACCATAGCGCGGTCGTCAGCACGGCGCCGACGTAAACGACGAACATCACCGGATTGCGCAACTGATGCGACGGGCCAAGCTTGTGAAACGCGTCGACCATCGCTTCGTTGATCGACGTTGCGTCGAGAACCGGGGCTCGGATCGTATCCATGTGAAGGTGCAACGGCCGCATCGCGCGAATGTGCCGAATCTAGTGCAAGCGGCGCAAATGGATCGAAAGGGTTCCATGCGACCGTATCAAGGCGGCGTAAAGAACGCCGATCGCCCGTGCGTTTGGCTCGTCGATTTCAATGGTTTCGCGCGTGCTAAGGGGAACTCCTTAGTGTCGAAGCGGAAGCGACGTGCCTTCAATTGCGGCGTTCTTACGAATTCTTTATCCGGCACCTCGCAATCTTTCCTTCGCGCTTGCGGCACCGACCGCACAATTTCGCCACTCGAGAAAGACCTGTTTGGGAGAAGACGATATGGACCTTTTGTACGTCGGACTGATGGTCGGCTTCGTCGCCGTCAGCTGCGCGCTGACCTTCTACTTCGAACGTCTGCGGAGGCCGCAATGAGCTGGATGTACATCGTGAGCGGCGTACTGGCGGCCGCGATTCTCGTCTATCTCGTCGTCGCGCTGCTGTATCCGGAGAAATTCTGATGAGTGGCAATGGCTATTTGCAATTGGCGTTCTATGTGGTCGTACTGATCGGCTTGGCGAAACCGCTCGGCGCGTACATGGCGCGGGTCTACGAAGGCCGGCCGTCGTTCCTGAGTCGGATCGGCGGTCCGTTCGAGCGTTTCATCTACCGCGCCTGCGGGGTCGATGAATCCAAGGAGACGAACTGGGTCGGCTACACGATCGCATTGCTCGTATTCAACTTGATCGGCGGCCTGGTGGTTTACGGTTTGCAACGCCTTCAGGCGTACTTGCCGTTCAATCCCGCGGGCATGGCGGCGGTGACGCCGGATTCGTCGTTCAACACCGCAGTCAGCTTCATGACGAACACCAACTGGCAGGGCTACGGCGGCGAAAGCACGATGAGCTATCTGAGCCAGATGGCCGGGCTCACCGTACAGAACTTCGTATCCGCTGCGACCGGGATCGTGGTCGTGATCGCGCTCACGCGAGCATTGGCTCGTCAAAGCGCGTCGACGATCGGCAATTTCTGGGTCGATCTGACGCGCACGGTGCTCTACATCCTGCTGCCGCTCGCGTTCGTCCTGGCGCTGGTGCTCGTTTCACAAGGCGTCGTGCAGACGTTCGAGGCATACCCGACCGTGCCCCTCAGCGAATCCGTTCAGTACGATCAACCGCAAACCGACGCGGACGGCCAGCCCCTGAAGGACGCGGCGGGGAATCCGGTGACGAAACCTGCGACGCAGAGCGAGCAGGTCATCGCCGTCGGGCCGGCTGCGTCGCAGATCTCCATCAAACAACTCGGCACCAACGGCGGTGGATTCTTCAACGCGAATTCGGCGCATCCGTTCGAGAACCCGACGCCGCTGTCGAACTTCCTCGAGGTGCTGGCGATTCTGCTGATCCCCGCGGCGCTCTGCTACACGTTCGGCGCGATGGTCGGCGACACACGGCAGGGCTGGGCGTTGCTCGCGGCCATGACGATCGTGTTCGTGGTGTTGCTCGGAGTGTGCGCGTGGTCTGAAAACCAGGGCAATCCGCAACTGACTGCGCTCGGCGTCGACCAAACGACAACCGCGCTTCAGCCGGGCGGCAACATGGAAGGCAAGGAGACGCGCTTCGGCATCGTGAACTCCGCGCTGTGGGCGACCGCGACGACGGCCGCCTCGAACGGCTCCGTGAATTCGATGCACGACTCGTTCACGCCGCTCGGCGGTCTCGTGCCGATGTGGCTGATGCAGTTGGGCGAAGTGATTTTCGGCGGCGTCGGCTCGGGGTTGTACGGCATGCTGATGTTCGTCGTGGTCGCGGTGTTCGTCGCCGGACTCATGATCGGACGCACGCCCGAGTATCTGGGCAAGAAGATCGAAGCGTACGAAATGAAGATGGCGTCCATCGCGGTGCTGATGCCGCTCTTCAGCTGCCTTTTCGGTACCGCGATAGCCGTGTCGCTCGACGTCGGCAAATCGAGCGTCGCCAATCCGGCTGCGCACGGCTTCAGCGAAATCCTGTACGCATTCACGTCGGCGAGCGGCAACAACGGCAGCGCCTTCGCGGGGCTGTCGGCGAATACGCCGTTCTACAACACGGCGCTCGGCATCGTCATGTTCTTCGCGCGCTACTGGATCATGATCCCCGTGCTCGCGCTCGCCGGCTCGCTGGTGACGAAGAAGAAGGTCCCGGCCGGC
>DASRZO010000215.1:0-4699 GCA_035686405.1 Pseudomonadales bacterium
GATCTCGTTGCGACCGACCAGGTCGAATGTCAGCGCAGATGCGCGGTCTCGTTGAGACTGACCACGTTACGTTCGCCGGTACCGGCGCATAGGAAGCGGTGCACGCTGGTGTACTTCGGCTCGAAGAACAGCCGCGGCACCATGCCGAGGACATGTGCCGCCCACACGTTGACGACTCCGCCGTGGCAAAACACGACGACGCGCTGTCCGCCGTGGCGGGCGATGATCGACTCGAGTGCACGCACGACCGTGTCTTGGAACGCGAGGATGTCGACCTCTTCGTTGTAGCGACCGTCGACGAACGCCTTCCACGCGGCGTAGTCGGTGCGTTTGAGTTCCTCCATCGGGATGTAGCTCGACGTGTGGCGGTCGAACTCGACGACGCCGTCGTGCAATTCGAGCGCGAGCCCAGTCATGTCGATGAACGGTTGCGCGGTCTCGCGTGCGCGCCGCATCGGGCTCGCGTAGGCGGCGTCGATCGCTTCCGCGGCGAGCCAGCGCGCTACCCGCGCGGCCTGCTCGACGCCGATCGGCGACAACGGCGGGTCGGCGCTGCCGACGTCGACTTGCTGGCGTTCGGGCAATGCGTGTCGGACGAGGATGAGTTCCATGCGCCGCGGTCGTCTCTTGGGCGCGCCAGCGTAGCGACGTTGCCGCGCCGGAGCCAGGGCGTCGGTTTACTTGCTCGGAGCGCGCGGGCAGCATGGCCCTTCGCAACGGCGCGTGAGAGCGGCATGTTCAATCTGGGCACGATCAACGAAGCGATCGCCGCCGAATTTCCGGACCGCGAGGCGATCGTGTTCCGCGATCGGCGGTTGAGCTACGGGCAGCTGAACGAGCGGACCCGGCGTTTGGCGAACTACCTGAAGTCGCGCGGTCTCGGCGCGCACAAGGCACGGTCGGAACTCGCCCCTTGGCAATCCGGCCAGGATCAGCTCGCGCTGTATCTCTACAACGGCAACGAATACCTCGAAGGCATGATCGGCGGCTACAAGGCCCGCGTGGCGCCGTTCAACGTCAATTACCGCTACGTCGAGGAAGAGCTCGAGTATCTGCTGAACAACGCCCGCGCGCGGGGGCTGTTGTATCACGCGGCGTTCGCGCCGCGCGTCGCGGCGGTCCGCGCCAAAGTGCCCTCGTTGGAAGTGCTGATGCAGGTCGCCGACGACAGCGGCAACGCGCTGTTGCCCGGCGCGGTCGACTACGAGCGCGCGCTCGCCGCGAGCTCGGCGGCGCGACCGGCGGAAGAGGGATCGCCGGACGATCTGTACATCCTCTATACGGGAGGCACCACGGGCATGCCGAAGGGCGTGTTGTGGCGGCAGGCCGATATTCTGGTCGCGGCGCTCGGCGGCCGCGGCAACGACGGCCGTGTCTTCGCGACGCTCGACGACTATGTCGCGCGCGCGAAGCTGTCGAGCACGAAGACGTTGCCGGCCGCGCCGTTCATGCACGGTGCCGGGCATTGGGTCGCGCTGTCGGCGCTGCACCAAGGCAACACCGTCTATGTCCAAAGCGACGTCGAACGGCTCGATCCGCACGACATCCTGTCGCTGATCGAGCGCGAGAAGGTCGCGTTCCTGCAGATCGTCGGCGACGCGTTCGCTCGCCCGATCGTCGATGCGATCAAACACGGCCGCTACGACCTATCGAGCCTCGCGATCGTGCTGTCGGGCGGGGCGCCGCTGAATGCGTCGATCAAGGCCGAGATCCTCGAACTGTTGCCGAACGTGATGATCATCGACGGGCTCGGGTCGTCGGAGGCGGGCGGGCAGGGCATGCAGGTCAGCAATCGCGCGACCGGCGCCAGCACCGGCAAGTTCACGCCGGGGCCGGACAACTGCGTGGTCGACGAGGCGATGACGAAAGTGTTGCCGCCGGGCCACGACGGGATGGGATGGTGGGCCAAGCGCGGCTTCGTGCCGCTCGGTTACCTCGACGACGAAGCGAAGACCGCGCGCACGTTCGTCACCATCGACGGCGTTCGATTCTCGGTGCCGGGCGACCGCGCGCGGCATCTCGCGGACGGCTCGATCGAGCTGCACGGTCGCGATTCGGTCACGATCAATTCCGGCGGCGAGAAGATCTTCGCGGAGGAAGTGGAACACGCGCTGAAACACCATCCGGCGGTGTACGACGCCGTCGTCGCGGGGCGACCGAGCGAACGCTGGGGTCAGGAGGTCGTCGCGATCGTGCAGTTGCGCGACGGTGCGCACGCGACCGACGCCGATCTCGCGGCCGAATGCGCGAAGCACATCGCGCGCTACAAACTGCCGAAGGCGTACGTGTATCGCGACACGATTCTGCGCAGTCCGAGCGGCAAGGCCGACTATCGCTGGGCAAAAGCACAAGCGATCGAGCCGAACAACCGTTAGGCGTTCGATCGCGATCTAACGACTTCGAGAGGGGGTGACGATGGATCCGCTGTTCGATTTCTCCGGCAAGGTGGTGCTCGTGACCGGCGGTAGCCGCGGCCTCGGCCGGCAGATGGTGCTCGCGTTTGCCGAGCGCGGTGCAGACGTGATCATCGCGAGCCGCAAACTGCCGGCGTGCGAAGAGGTTGCGCGCGAAGTCGAAGCGCTCGGTCGCAAGGCGCTGCCGATCGCGTGCCACGTCGCGAAGTGGGACGAGGTCGGCCACCTGGCAGATGCCGCGTACGACCGCTTCGGCAAGGTCGACGTGTTGGTCAACAATGCCGGCATGTCGCCGCTGTATCCGTCGCTCGAGGACATCAGCGAGGAACTCTTCGACAAAGTCGTCGGGCTCAACTTCAAAGGGCCGTTCCGCTTGTCTGCGCTCGTCGGCAGCCGCATGGCGAAAGGCGACGGCGGTTCGATCATCAACATTTCGAGCACCGCGTCGCTGAATCCGTCGCCGACGTCGGAGCCGTACGGGGCGGCGAAAGCGGGGCTCAACTCGATCACGCGCTCCTTTGCGTTCGCTTACGGGCCGAAAGTGCGGGTGAACTGCATCGTCGCCGGTCCGTTCCTGACCGACATTGCGAAAGCGTGGGACATGGATGCGTTCCGCAAACTCCAAGCGCCGCGACTGGCGCTCAAGCGCGGCGGCGAGCCGAACGAAATCGTCGGTGCTGCGCTGTATCTGGCGAGTTCGTCGGCGAGCTTCACGACCGGTACGTTGGTGCGGGTCGACGGCGGCACGCCGTAACGCGCCGGCAATGTGACCGACCGCGCAATCGACGGCGCTCGACGCGCGCGAGCCTGCTACGCTAAACGTACCGCGCACGACTGCGATCGGCGCAACGAGAGATCTCGACACGGCCGGCGATGGCGGAAGACGAACTGATCAACAACTCGCTCGATGACGTGATCGTGCTGTTGGAGCGCGAGATCGAGCGGTTGCGTGTCTCGCTCGACACGATCCGATTGTCGGATCACCCGGATCGCAGCGCGCTGATCCGCTGGCACATCCGCACGCTGGACGAGCGCCAAGACGCGCTCGAGCAGATGAAGGCGCTGCTCATCGCAGCGGCGCCGTCGCCGCCGACGTCCGACCCGATTCACTGATTCCCGGATAATCCCGCGTCAACGCGGCGACGACGCGCGGCGACAGATCGACGCCGGTCAATCGTTCGATCGTGCCGAGCCCGCCCGGGTTCGCGACGTTGAATTCGATGATCCACGGATAGGCGATGTCGACCGCGACGAAGCGGATGCCGTAGCCGAGCAATCGCCGCGCGACGTTGCGCGCGAGATCGAGTTCCACGGCCTTCGGTTCGATCGCGTGCGCTCGGCCGTCGCCTGACAGATTCACGCGGTGATCGCCGCCCGGCGCGCGCAGATACGCGCCGATCGCTTCGGCGTCGGCGAGGAGGATGCGCGTTTCGCCGCGTTCGATTTCGGCGACGTAGCGCTGCAGCAGGCAATAGCGCGACGCGTCGTGGCCGGTCAGCGAATGCAAGATCACCTCGAGGTTCGGATCGCCGGCGCGCAAGCGATAGACGTCGCGGCCGAAGCTCGCGGCCGGCGGTTTCGCGATCCACTCGCCGCCGCCCGCGACGATCGCTTTGAGCCAGCTCGGATCGCGGCTCGCGAACGTTTGCGGGTGGTGAGCCGCGAGGTCGCCGAATGCCAAGGCGTATTTCGCGTGGTGCATCAAGAGCGCCCGCGGGCTGGTCACGAAGCAGCGTTCGTCGAGCGTCGACAACAACTGCATGCGATCGAGGAACGACTCGCGTCGACCGAGGCCGATCGGCCAGATCAGATCGAAATCGGCGAGCGGCGCCGCACCGGCGCAGACGCCGCGCGCGTCGAGCCGGAGGTCGTCGTGATCGGCGCGCGTCACGCGCCAACCGGCGGCCTCCCATGCACGCGGCAGGCGTTCGTGATTGTCGTTGTGCGGTACGCCGCGCGTACTCGTCAGAAAGCAGATCGTCGGCATCGTCGCACTTCGCGTGTGTATGTCCCGCAGGGCATGAGCGCCGGTGCACCCATGCTAGTGGCGCGTAGTCGCAGTTCCTACGGGTCCCTGTGCGCCGGAACGTGCGCAGGGACACGTGTCGAACGCTACAATCGCGTCCTCGCACGCGAAGAAGTTCAGCGATGGCGCAGTTGGTCGATCACGTGATTCCGCGCGAACGCGTCCCGGTGGTAGAGCCGCCGACGCTCGACGTCGCAGCGCGCCTGCGGTTGAAGGACGAGATCAAGGCGTTGCTCGCGGCGAAGAACGCCGCGCTCGT
>DASRZO010000216.1:0-11403 GCA_035686405.1 Pseudomonadales bacterium
CGCGCAGCGCAATGAGGTCGTCGACGCTCACCGAGGCGCCGCGCAATTGCAGCGGCGCCGAGCGGGCGGCGGTGGCGGGACGCGTCATGGAGCGGGAACGGCGTTGAGTATCCGGTCGATCAATTGGTCGGCGTCGACGCCCTGCGCATCGGCTTCGAAGCTGGTGATGATGCGATGGCGCAGGGCGTCGTGCGCGACCCCGCGGACGTCGTCGGGCGTGACGAAGTTGCGTCCGGCGAGCCACGCGACGGCGCGGCTGCACTGGTCGAGCGCGATGGTGCCGCGCGGGCTGGCGCCGTAGTCGAGCCAACCGGCGAGTTCGGCCTTGTACAGACTCGGCTGGCGCGTCGCGATCACGAGCTGCACCAGATATTCTTCTACGCCGGGCGCCATGAATTGGTCGACGATCTGCCTCCGCGCCTCGAAAATGTCGTTGGCGTTCAGGCGCACCGGCGGCGCGGCGTCGCGATTGCCGACCGTCTCGGCGCGTACCAGCCCGAGGATCTCGTGTTCCGCCTTCGCGTTCGGATAGTCGACCTTCACGTGCATCAAGAAGCGGTCGAGCTGCGCCTCCGGCAGCGGATACGTGCCCTCCTGCTCGATCGGATTCTGGGTCGCCATGACCAGGAACAGCTCCGGCAACTTGTACGTGACGCGGCCGATGCTGACTTGGCGCTCGGCCATCGCTTCGAGCAACGCCGACTGTACCTTCGCAGGCGCGCGGTTCACTTCGTCGGCGAGTACCAGGTTGTGGAAGATCGGGCCGTGCTGAAAGCGGAACGTGCCGTCCTCGGGCCGGTACACTTCGGTGCCGGTCACATCGCTCGGTAGCAAATCCGGTGTGAATTGAATCCGATGGAAGTCGCCGTCGACCACCGCCGCGAGTTCCTTGATCGCGCGTGTCTTGGCGAGCCCCGGCGCCCCTTCGACGAGCAGGTGGCCGCCGCACAACAGCGCCGTCATCAAGCGTTCGATGAGCGGGCGCTGACCGATGATGCGTCCGTCGAGCCAATCCATCACGGTGCGGATCTTGTCTTGCTCTCGGGCGGCGACTGCTTGCATAACCGGTCTGATCGAAAGGTCCGTCATTGTAGCCGTGGTCGATGGCGAGTCTAGCCGAGCGGCCGACGCCCTCGGGCGCACGCGCTAGAGCGGGTCGGCGTAGCAGCTAATCTTGCTTAGAGGCAATGCAGCGAAGGAAGTTCTACGTGGCGCAACCGCCGTGCGATCCGCGCGCGATGCCGCACGACGACATGGTCGTCGACCTGGCGCTCGATCCGGAGCATTTGAAGGAGCTGTATCGCGGCGTCGCGCGCAACGTCGTCGCGCGCGCTCGCGACGGTCGTTGGGTGCAATTTCCGGCGCACGCGCTGCGGGCGCACGTCGACGCGTTCGGCGTACACGGCGCGTTCGTGCTGCGCACGCGCGACGGTCGGCTGACGGCGCTCGATCGGCTCGACGCTTAGCGTGCGTTCGCCGCCTCACACGAGGCGTCGGATCGCGTCCGGTGTCGGACCGCCGGGCAACAGCATGACCACGGCATCGTCGAATCCGCCGGCGGCAAAACGTGCGAGCCGTTCGTGCAGTTCACCGAGATCGGTGTTTCCGCCGACCTGAATCGTCGACACGACGGCGCGTCGACCGCCGGCCGCGCGGAACCGTTTCAGCGCATCGAGCACGGCGTCGGCGGACCGCTTGGCGGCCGACGCGATCCAACCGTCGAACTCGGTTGCGGCGCGTTCGACGCCGGGGCCGCCCCACGCGCCCAACAACAACGGTGGGCCGCCGCGGACGGCCGGCCACGGCGTCAGATCGACGCCGCCGTCGCGGCCGTCGGCGAACACGCGCCTGAGTGTCGCCAGTTTCGCGTCGAGATCGCGGAAGCGGCGCGCGTAGTCGCGTTCGAACGCGTCGAAGTCGTTGCGCGTCGATCCGGCGCCCACGCCGAGGCGCAGTCGAGCGCCGCACACCTGCATCAGCGACAACACCCGATGCGCGAGGTCGACGGCGTGATAGAGCGGCACCTGCACGACAGCCGTGCCGATCTCGACGTCGCGGGTCGCGGCCGCGGCGACCGCGAGCGCGACGAACGGGTCGGTCATCGGAAAGCCGCGGCCGATCGCCTGCACCGACCAGACACTCTCGAATCCCGCGTGTTCGAACGCGCGCGCTTGGTCGGCAAGGAACGTCGCCGCTGCAGTCGGGGGGATGGGGCCGAGCAATGCGCCGAGTCGCATCGTCGTTCTCCTCGGGTGTGCAACGTTGCGAGCGTAGCAGGCCTCGGTACACTGGCGCGCCGCCGTCACCCGCCGTCTCGTCGTGTATCGAACGCTGCGCGATCTCTTGTTCCTGTTGCCGCCGGAGGCGTCACACCACGCGGCGCTGTTCGGCCTGCGTTGGGGCGAACGCACCGGCATCTCGCAACGCATCGTGCACGGCATCTATCAACCCGTGAGCGCGATGGGTCTGAAGTTCCGCAATCGCATCGGCCTCGCGGCCGGACTCGACAAAGACGCGCGCTGCATCGAAGGGCTGCTCGCGATGGGATTCGGTTTCGTGGAGGTCGGCACGCTGACCCCGCGCGCGCAGCCCGGGAATCCGCGACCGCGGCTGTTTCGCCTCGTCGATGACGAAGCGCTGATCAATCGCATGGGCTTCAACAACGGTGGCGTCGCGGCGGCGGTCGTGCGCATCCGCGCATCGCGCCGGCGGCTCGGCCCGACGGCGGGATTGATCGGCGTCAACATCGGCAAGAACAAGGACACGGCGAACGCCGATGCGGCGTCGGACTACCTGCTCGGCCTCGAAGCCGCATACGACGTCGCCGACTACATCACGGTCAACATCTCGTCGCCCAACACGGCCGGATTGCGCGACTTGCAGGAGGGCGCCGCGCTGCACGCCTTGCTGACGACCCTGATAAGGCGCAGGAACGAACTGCGCGCCGAGCGCGGCCGCAACGTGCCGTTGGCGGCGAAGATCGCGCCGGATCTGTCCGACGACGCGATCGACGCCGTCGCGCAGGTATTGCTCGACGTCGGCGTCGACGGCTGCATCGCGACGAACACGACGGTGTCTCGACCCCTGCCCGAGACGACACTGGAGCGCGCCGAGACGGGCGGGTTGAGCGGTAAACCGCTGAACCCGCTGGCGGTGCATTGCGTCGAACGCCTCGCATCGACGTTGCGCGGCCGAATTCCGATCATCGGCGTCGGCGGCATTCACGACGTCGCGAGTGCCCGCCGCTTCATCGAAGCCGGGGCGACGCTGGTCCAGGTCTACACCGGCTTCATCTATCGCGGCCCAGATTTGGTGCGGGATCTCGCGCGCGCGCTCGGCGGCTAGGCAACGCCGGGTCGAAGCATTACGCTCTCGGCCGGGGTGGGCTCGACCGATTGCGAAGCAACTGACTCGGAACGTGCCCTAAGCAATTGAATCGGAAGCAGAGGTGCCGCGCTTTCTTCGGCGGCTTCGCGCTGCGCCGCGAACGCACCGGACACGGGAGGGGAGAGGATGAACGGAGCCGACACCGCGTGGATGCTGACGTCGACCGCACTGGTTTTGTTCATGACGGTTCCGGGGCTCGCACTCTTTTATGGCGGACTCGTGCGGACCAAGAACGTGCTCAGCGTGTTGATGCAGTGCTTCGCGATTACGTGCGTGGTCTCGCTGCTGTGGCTCGTCGGCGGCTACAGCTTGTCGTTCGGCGACGGCAACGGATTCATCGGGGGCTTCAGTAAGGTGCTGTTTGCCGGCGTCGGGCAGGAAACGCTCAAAGGCACGATCCCGGAGAGCGCGTTCGCGCTGTTTCAACTGACGTTCGCGATCATCACGCCGGCGCTCGTCGTCGGCGGGTTCGCCGAACGGATGCGCTTCGGCGCGTGCATGGTGTTCGCGGCACTGTGGTTCCTCGCCGTGTACGCGCCGGTGTGCCATTGGGTGTGGGGCGGCGGTTGGCTCGGCGAACTCGGCGTGAAGGATTTCGCCGGCGGCATCGTCGTCCACATCACGGCCGGCGCGGGCGCGCTAACGGCGGCGTTGGTGCTCGGCGCGCGGCGCGGCTTTCCGCACCAGGTCGGCGCGCCGCACAACATGACGTTGACCGTCGCGGGCGCCGGCATGCTGTGGGTCGGTTGGTTCGGCTTCAACGGCGGCAGCGCACTCGCGGCGAACGGCGATGCCGCGATGGCGATGCTCGTCACGCACATCTCGGCGTCGGCCGGCGCGTTCGTGTGGATGATCGCGGAGTGGTGGCGCTTCGGTAAGCCGAGTGCGCTCGGCGCGGTGACCGGCATGGTCGCCGGGCTCGGTACGATCACGCCCGCTTCGGGTTACGTCGGACCGGCCGGGGCACTGGTGATCGGGATCAGCGCCGGCGCGCTGTGTTTCGTCGCGACGAACTTCCTGAAGCGCCGCTTGCACGTCGACGATTCGCTCGACGTCTTCCCGGTTCACGGCGTCGGCGGCTTGCTCGGCACGTTGCTGACCGGATTCTTCGCGAGCGACGCGCTCGGCATCTTCAGCGGCCAAGAGAACATCGCGATCGGTCACCAGCTCGGCGTGCAGGCGATCGGCGCCGTCAGCGCGCTCGTCTACACCGTCGTCGTCACGTTCGTGATTCTGAAGATCGTCGGGCTGATGACGCCGCTGCGAGTCAGCGCCGAAGAAGAGACCGAAGGTCTCGACCTGGTGCTGCACAACGAACGCGGCTACGACCTCTGACGATGTCGAGTCCTGACTTGAAACAGGACGGTTCGACCTAGCGCGCTCAAGGTTTCGGCGGCGCGGCCGATAGTCTTCCAAAGCCTCACGGAAGACGGCCTATGAGCGTCGCGTCGGTCGCGCAAGCGCTGATCCAATACGCATCGTGGTTGCAGCCGTCGGTCGCCGCGACGACGTCGACTGCAGCGACATCGACTGCAACGACGGCGACTGCAACGACGGCGACCGCGACCGGACCGGTGGACGCCGCCGCGGCCGAGTCGGGTGCGGCGCCGACGTCGACCGCGCCTTCGAGCGGCTCGAGCTCGGTTGCATCCGCCACCGCGGCGGCAACGGCAGCGCCGCCGTCGACGGTGGTCACGCTGCAGCACGTCGTCGTCAACGTCACCAGCGTCACGTACCGACACCTCTCGATTCGAACGGCCGCAGCGACGTCGCCGCCCGATTCAGCGGACTCGTCCGCGGCGAGTGCGTCGAGCAGCGGTGCTGCCGACTCGACGACCGGCGCGGTCGCGAGCAGCGCTCCGACGTCGAGCGATTCGACGTTGCCGGCGATCGCGCAGCTCGGTGCCGACGACTTCACGCAGCTGCGCGCACGATCCGTCGACGTCGGTCGTGAGACCGCGCTATCGCTCGACCTGACGACGCGCGACGGCGACACGATTCGTCTCGACTTCCGCCAGCTCGACACGTTCAGCCGCGCGTGGGTCAAGGGTGAGACCAACGACGGCGCTCGCGTACGCGCGAGCGGTACGACCGCGAGCAGCCAGCGCTACGTCAGCGTGGCGGTGAACGGAAATCTGTCGGACGACGAGAAGGCCGCGATCGACGCGGTGTTGCAGAACGTCGTCGACGTCGCGAATCAGTTCTTCCACGGCGACCTGCGCGCGGCGGTGGCGCACCTATCGGACATGAACGTCGACACGAATCAGCTGGCCGACGTGTCGCTGAAGATGTCGATGAGCCGGAACCGACAGTTGAACCAAGTGGCGATCGGCGGCGGCGCCGCGGCGCGCGTGCAACAGGCGGCGCAAGCGCACAGCGGCGTCAGCCGAACGCTCGAATATCTCGCGGACCAGCAGAAGCAACTGATCGTGGCGGCGAAAACGCAGTTCGACGACCGCAGCGCGGTGCAGCTCGTGCAGCAGCTGTTGCCGGCGATGATCGCGCCGTCGAGTACCGCACCGACGGCGCCCGCGTCGAGCGTCGATCGCGCGGCGGACGTCGCGGCGAGCGACGCAGCACCTGCCGACGCAGCGGCCGCGACATCGGCGGATTCGTCCGCGACGCCTGGCGAAGCGCAAGCCGATGCGGCGGCGCCGACCGCCGCCGCAACCGCCTGACCGGGTCGTTCGCCCCCGCGTAGGGCTGTTGGCGGAATCGCGAAATCAGCGCCGAGTTCCGCGCGCCATGGCGCTGCGCACGAGCGCGTCCATCAACGTCGGAAAGTCGAGCCCGATCGCTTTCGCGCCGTCGGGATACAAGCTGGTCGGTGTCATGCCCGGCAGCGTGTTGGTCTCGAGCAGCACGATGTCTTCCTTGTCGGTGACGATGAAGTCGGAGCGCGACAGGTCGACGCAGCCGAGCGCCGTGTGCGCCGCGAGCGCGATCGACCCCAAGCGTGCTTCGCACGCCGGGCTCACCGGTGCCGGAATGATGTGTTGGCTCTCGCCGGCCGTGTAGCGGTGCCTGTAGTCGTACCAGGTTCCGCCGGGCGTGCGGATCTCGATCGACGGGAACGCGCGCGCCGACTGTCCGTGCAGGTCGAGCACGCCGACGGTCACTTCCATACCGAGCACGAACGGTTCCACCAGCACGCCGTCGCCGAGCGCGAACGCCGTCTCGAACGGCTTCGTCAGGTCGCCGCCGTTCATCACCGGCGTGACGCCGATCGCAGAGCCTTGCCGCAGCGGCTTCACGACGACGCGGTCGCCGAAGGCCGCGAGCGTCTCGCGGCACGCGACGTCGACCGGCGTGCGCGCTGCGAACACGCGTTCGGGGCATAGCGGTAGACCGACGCGGCGGAACACGGCTTTCGCGAGACTCTTGTCCATCGCGCACGCGCTCGCGTGCACGCCGCTGCCGACGTACGGATAGCCGAGAATTTCGAGATACCCCTGTACGGTGCCGTCTTCGCCCGGCGGCCCGTGCAACACCGGAAACACGACGTCCGGCGCGTACGTCTGCAACGCCCGCGTCAACGATCCGTCGAGTTCGAATTGCGCGACGTCGGGATGGCGTGCCTGCAACGCCTTGGTGACTTCGGCGGCCGACGAGCGCGACACGGCGGCCTCGTTAGACGTGCCGCCGGCGATGACGGCGATGCGGGCTGGATTCATCGGTTGCGATTCTGTCCGTTTGATTCGAGGAATTCGATGTCGAGCGGCGGCAGGTCGTCCGCCGGCGCAAAGCCGAACACGCGCGCGAAGAACAGGTACTCGCCTTCGAGCGAGCGTTTGATGTTCGCCGCTTGGCGGAAACCGTGTTGTTCGCCGGGGAACGCTACGTACGCGACAGGCAAGCGGCGGCGACGCAGCGCGTCGACCATCGCTTCGGCTTGGTTCGGCGGCACCACCTTGTCTTCGAGGCCCTGGAAAAACACGACGGGGCACTTCAAGCGGTCGACGTGGTGGACCGGCGAACGCTCGATGTACAGATCGCGCCGCGCCGGATAAGGACCGACCAGCCGGTCGAGATAGCGCGACTCGAACTTGTGCGTGTCGCGCGCGAGCGTCTCCAGATCGCCGATGCCGTAGTGGCTCGCGCCGGCGCGAAAGGTGTCGCCGAACGTCAACGCCGCGAGCGTCGTGTAGCCGCCGGCGCTGCCGCCGCGAATGGCGACGCGGTTGCGGTCGATGCGTCCGGCATCGGCGAGATGGCGCACGACGTCTTCGCAGTCGTGTACGTCGACGATGCCCCACGCCCCGTCGAGGCGTTCGCGATACGCGCGGCCGTAGCCGGTCGAGCCGCCGTAGTTGACGTCGGCAACGGCCCAACCGCGCGTCGTGTAGTACTGGATGCGCAGGTTCATCAGCGGGCTCGTGGCGGCGGTCGGTCCGCCGTGGCTCATCACGAGCAACGGCGGCCGTTCGGACGGCGCGGCCGCGACGTCTGGATGATGCGGCGGATAGAAGTACGCATACGCGGTCGAGCCGTCGCGCGCCGGAAATTCGATCGACTCCGGAATCGAGAACCATGTCGACTCGACCGGAATGCGGCCGGCGTCGGCGATCGTCTCGCCCGACGTGCCGTCGAGCGTCATCGACGCGATCGAAGACAGCCGATCGGCGCTGCCGCCGATGAAGTACAAGGTGCCGCGGAGCGCCGTCAGGCCGAAATACGCTTGCAACGCGCTCGCGAGTGGCGTCGCCATTTCGCGGTCGACGTCGATGACGAGCAGACTCGCTACGCCTTTGTGCATCCGTTGGGCGACGATATGGCGTTCCGACAGCGCGCAGTAGTATTTCGAACCGAAACCCCACGCCGGGCCGCTGTACTCGGCGTCGTCCGGATAGATGCAATAGATGCCGCTGTCGTCGTAGCTGTACAAATTCCAGAAACCGCTCTGGTCCGACGCGAACACGATTCGGCGCGGTGTCAGCCACTCGGGCTGAACGATCGATTCGGCGACGCCGCCGGCGACGATCGTTTCGTCGACGAGCCGGCCATCGGCAGCGAGCGTCGCGACGTGCAACTGCGTGCCGTCCCACGGCATGTTCGGATGGTCCCAGCTCAAGAAGCACAGCCGCGCACCGTCCGGCGATACCCGCGGCGACGAGTAGAAGTCGTGGCCGCGATGGAGGTCCGTCGCTGCGCCGGTGGCGAGGTCGACGGCGACGAGACAGTTCTCGCGTTCCTTCTCGCCGGGGCGCTCACCGACTGCGATGAGGCGCGCGCGCGGTTCGTCGAGCACGAAATCGGCGTACCGCGTATCGACGTCGCCGTGCGTCAATTGCCGTGGCGTGCCGCCGGTGATCGGCACGCAATAAATGTTCTGGTCGGCGAAGTTCACGAAGAAGAGATCGCGGCGCGACGCGAGATACGCGCCGCCGCCGTATTCGTGCACGCGCGTGCGCACGTTGTACGGGGCCGGCGTCAGTTCGGTTTTGACGCCGTCGCGATACGTCAGGACGGTGTTGCGGCCACCCTCGTCGGGACGCGACTCGATCCAGAAGAGCGCATCGGCATTGCTCGTCAGCGCTGCAAGTCCGGTCACGCCGGCCGTGATCAGGTCTGCGCTGATCGGCGACGGCCAACTACCGTACGGAAGGATTCGCGGCATGGAGCAGTGCAAAAGGTCGAGTCAGAAAGCGCCGTGGAGTGTATCGCGGCGGTCGTAGATTGCCCAACGCTCGTGATCGCGCCAGGCGCCGGCAATGTAGAGATAGCGCGGCGAAAAACCTTCGTGCACGAAGCCGCAGCGTTTGACGAGATTCAGCGACGGCGTGTTCGTGGGCTGTATGTTCGCCTCGAGCCGGTGCAGGCCCATCACGTCGAAGGCGAAACGGATCGCCGCGCGCAGACCGCCGGTCATGTAGCCCTGGCCGGCATACGGCAACCCGGCGTAGTAGCCGAGCGACGCGTTCAGGAACGAGCCGCGCACGATGTTGTTGAGATTGATGACGCCGACGATCGCGGCGCTGTCGCGCCGGCACACCAATAGACCTTCGTGGTCGTCGCGATTCATCCGCGCGAGATAGGCATCGAAAGCACGCGTCGTCAGCGGCGGCGAGATCCACGGCTCGTGCAGCGAACGGCTGACTTGCATCAAGGCGAGGAACTCGGCGCGATCGTCCCGCGTCACCTGGCGGATGATCACCTGCGGCTCTGCGTGCGGCTTGGCCGCCGACGATCCGTCAGAGGGGAGCGGCGACATACGCGGCACCGCGCTCGGTGAGCCACGCGGCCGCGAATGCGGCGCGCGGATAGGCGCGCGGCACGACGCTCGCGTCGCGCGCGGCCGGATCGTTGGCGTAGACGCAGTCGGCGTCGAGTCCGGTGACGACGACCAAGTGACCGTCCGTTCCGTTGAGCGGTGAACCGGGCAAAGCGCCCGCCGCGAAGCGGATGCTCGCGACGACCGGCAGGCCGCGCGCGAGCAGCGGCGCCGCTGCGTCGAGATCGTCGAAGCACTCGACACCCGCGACGAGACCCGCGTCCGTCAAGGTGCGCACGGCGAGCGGCCACACGCCGAAGATGCCGCTCGGAACGTGCAGACAACTCTGCGCCACGTGCAGCAGCGAGTCGGCGACACCGTGATACGCGAGGACCATGGCGACGCAGGTCGGCGAACAGATGCGATGACGCAGTGCGCGCGGTGCGGTCAGTTGGCTGATCGCCGGCACGATGCTGCGCGGTGTCGCCTGCCGGCCGGAATCCGGCGATGTCTTGAACGCGCGCAACGAGAACGAAACGAGATAGTCGCGCGGCATCTCGGCGCCGGTGACGGTGACGTGAGCCGTCGCACCGGCGAGATCGGCGCGACAGTGGAAGTAGTCGATGTGGGTCGTCGCGCGCGGGTCGGACGCTGTCGGTGTCTGCTCGGACACCGTGTTCGGCTGCGTGGGCTTCGTCGCGACGATCGTCGGCGCGAGTCCCCAGCGGGCACCGTCGACCGTGAGATCCACCGCGAAATCGGCGCCCGGCCGGCCGGGCAGCGCGCAACTCGGCACCACAATGGAGTCGTTGGGCAGGTCGGGCAAGGCGACGGTCGCTGTCCAGCCGCCCTCACGCTGTGACCACGCGAGCGGCCCGAGCGTCGGCAGCGGGTAGCGCGCCGCGATGGCGCTCGAGGCGAAACGTAGGGTTTGCACGGCCGTGTCCGTTCTCTTAGCCTGCGCCCGCTGTCGCGGATTCGGCGTCGGAATCGATCACCTTGGCGAAGTCGCTCATCCTGTATTCCACCGGCGGATGTCACCTGTGCGAACGCGCCGAAGCATTGCTTCGTAGTATGCCAGAACTGCGCGGCGTGCCCGTGGACGTGGTCGACATCGCGACCGACACCGCGCTGTTCGAACGCTACGGCGCGTCGATTCCGGTGTTGGCAGCCGGACCCCGCACGATCGCGTGGCCCTTCAACGCCGACGACGTTCTCGAACTCGTCCGTTGATCATTCGAGCGCGAATACGCGGCGCGCATTCGCCGCCGTGATGACCTGCACGTGTCCGACCGTTTGGCCGCGCGCTTCCGCGACCTTGCGCGCGACCCAGATCAGGTTCGCCGGTTCGTTGCGACGCGTCGTCGGCTTCGGTGAGATCGTGCGCGGCAGTAAGAACGGCGCGTCGGTTTCGAGCAACAGGCGATCGTCCGGAATCCGCCCGACGATCGAAGCGAGTTCGACGCCGCGCCGTTCGTCGCAGATCCAGCCGGTGATGCCGATGTGGCAATCGAGATCGAGGTAGCGCTCGAGCGTCGGCGCGTTGCCGGTGAAGCAATGCACGATGGCGTCGCGAAGGTCAGAACGGTGGCGCGCGAGGTGGTCGCCGACGGCCGGACCGGAGTCGCGATCGTGGACGAAGACCGGCAGCGCCAGGCGAGCTGCGAGCTCGAGTTGCGCGTCGAACACGCGCCGCTGCACGTCGTGCGGCGAGTAGTTGCGGTTGAAGTCGAGTCCGCATTCGCCGATCGCGCGGACACAAGCGGCGTGCGACGCGCGTTCGAGTGCATCGACCCAACCGGTGG
>DASRZO010000217.1:0-4811 GCA_035686405.1 Pseudomonadales bacterium
TGTTGGCTCAGCGTGATCCGGCGCGTCGGCGGAATGCGCCGATCTAACCAACGGCTGAACCGAGGGGAGCGTTCGAATGCGGAGAGTTCGACGGCCATGCGGCCAACGCCGTGGTCAGCCGACCACGTCGACCCCGGACAAGAGCTTTTGCGCCAACGCGCCACCACCATGCCCCGAGAAGTCCGCGGCCGAGCGTAACCGATGCTCCACCACGCTCGGCAGTACTGCTTGCACGTCCTCGGGCACGACGTGACTGCGTTTGTGCAGCAGCGCCCACGCGCGCGCGCTCTTCAGCAACGCGAGCGCACCGCGCGGCGATAGGCCGAAGGCGAACTCGGGCTCGTGTCGGCTGAAGTGCACGAGGCGCTGCACGTAGTCGATCAGCGGATCGGCGGCTTTGACGCTGTCGACGGCGGCCTGAATTTGCGCGAGCCGTTTGCGATCGACCAGCGGTGCCAGTTGCGCGAGCAACTCGCGACGATCGCCGCGCTTCAACAACTCGCGCTCGGCGTCCGGATCGGGATACCCGATCTCGATACGCATCAGAAACCGATCGAGTTGCGATTCGGGCAACGGGAACGTGCCAGTCTGCGTGCTCGGGTTCTGCGTCGCGATCACGAAGAACGGTTCCGGCAAGGGCCGCGTTTGACCGTCCACGGTCACCTGCCGTTCTTCCATGGCTTCGAGCAGCGCACTCTGCGTCTTCGGCGTCGCTCTATTCACTTCGTCGGCGAGCACGACCTGCGCGAACACCGGACCGCCGACGAAACGGAACCCGTTCTGCTCGCGATCGAACACCGACACGCCGACGATGTCGCCCGGCAACACGTCGCTGGTGAATTGAATGCGGTTGAACGACAGGCCCAACACTCGCGCGAGGGCGTGCGACAGCATCGTCTTACCCATGCCGGGCAAGTCTTCAATCAGCAAATGACCGTGCGCGAACAAACACGCGAGTGCGAGCTTGATTTGATGTTCTTTGCCGAGGAGTACCGTACCGAGTTCCGCGACGACGCTTTCGATGACGTCGTGAGTCGAACCTTCAAGCGTGGTTGTGTAACTCGATTGTGGAGTGATCACCGCTGTAGTCGGCTTCACGGCGCTGCTTCATGAGGTCGCTGCGGTTCAACGATAGACGCTCGAGGTACGCATCGTCTATGTCTCCCGTCACGTAATCGCCGTCGAAAATCGAGCACTCGTAACGGGTGATGGCGGGGTTGCCTTCGACCGCGCATGCAACCAAATCGTCCGTGCTCTGATAGACGAGCCAATCTGCGCCGATCACGCGCGCGACCTCTTCTTCGGTGCGGTTGTAAGCGACGAACTCGGCGGCCGACGGCATGTCGATGCCATAGACGTTCGGATATCGCAGCGCCGGTGCGGCCGACGCCATGTAGACCTTGCGCGCGCCTGCCGCGCGAGCCATCGCAATGATCTGGCCAGTCGTCGTGCCGCGCACGATCGAGTCGTCTACGAGCAGCACGTTCTTACCTTTGAACTCGAGTTCGATCGCGTTGAGCTTTTGCCGAACGGACTTTTTCCGTTGTTGTTGGCCGGGCATGATGAATGTCCGCCCGATGTAACGATTTTTGACGAATCCTTCGCGGTACTTCACGTCGAGCCGATACGCCAACGGCAGCGCTGCGGTGCGACCGGTGTCCGGAATGGGAATGACGACGTCGATGTCGTGCTCGCGTCCGGAGTAATTCGCCAGAATTCGGTCGGCCAGTTTCTCCCCCATCCGTAGCCGCGACTTGTACACCGATACCCGATCGATGATCGAGTCGGGTCGAGCGAGATACACCTGCTCGAAAATGCACGGCGTGTGCACCGGACTCTCCGCGCATGATCGCGTGAACAGCTCGTTCTGCGCGGTGATGTAGACGGCTTCGCCAGGCGCCACGTCGCGGATCAGCTGGAAACCCAGGATATCGAGCGCAACGCTCTCGGACGCGATCATGTATTCCGGGCCGCCTTCGGTCTCGCGTTTGCCGAATACCAAAGGCCGAATCCCGTACTTGTCGCGGAAACCCACGATACCGCCGCCGATCACCATCGCCACCACCGCGAACGCCCCTCGACAACGTCGGTGGAGACCGCGCAACGCTTCGAAGACATGGTCCGGTTCAGGGCGCGGACCGGCCACGCTCTGCAACTCGTGTGCGAACACGTTCAGCAAGACCTCCGAGTCGGAGCCCGTGTTCACGTGGCGGCGGTCTTCTCTGAACAACTCTTCCTTGAGCTGTTCGCTATTCGTTAGGTTGCCGTTGTGTGCGAGCGTGATGCCGTAAGGAGAATTCACGTACATCGGCTGCGCTTCCGCCGAGCTCGAACTACCGGCCGTCGGGTAACGTACGTGGCCGATTCCCATGTTCCCCGTGAGGCGCAGCATGTGCTGCGGCTGGTTGAACACGTCGCTGACGAGGCCGTTGCCTTTGCGCAGATGGAGTCGATCGCCGTCGCAGGTGACGATCCCCGCCGCGTCCTGGCCGCGATGCTGCAATACGGTCAGCGCGTCGTAGATCTGCTGATTGACCGCCGATCGGCTGACCATTCCCACCACGCCGCACATAACGCGCTCCTATCGCTTCTGCCGAATTCGGTCGACCCATTGGCCGACCGTCGCAATTGCGCCGGTCACCTGCGTCTCGAACGATTCGAGTACGGGAATCGCTCGCGACGTTCGCCACCAATTCTGCTCGGCCGCAAACGGCCGCAGCGCAATGATCGCGACGATGCACAGCACGGCGCCGCGCGCGCCGCCGAACACCAATCCGAGCAACCGGTCCGTTCCGGACAAACCGGTGGTCGAAATCAGCTGGTGCAACAACCACTGCACTACTGCACCCACGATCAGAGCCGCGACGAACAACAGCGCAAAGGCGAGAATGAATCGCAGCGAATCGCCTTCGATCCGGTTCGGCAACGCCAACGCGACCCGCTCTGCGAACATCAAGGCAACCACGATTGCGACGCCCCAAATGACCAACGACAAAGCTTCGCGAACGAACCCGCGCGACAGACCGATGATCGCCGACACCAATATGATGCCGACCACCACATAATCAACGACGACCACGTGCGCATCGCTTCATCGGCCGAACACCACCACGATGACATCCATCCCGTAGCGCTTCTCCAGTTCCCGCTCGAGGCGCACCGCCTCGTCGCGATTGATCATGGGACCGACGGCTACTCGGGTCGACACGCCGGTCAGACCCTTCACCTCTGTGAGAACCGATTGATAGCCGTCCTTGCGCAATTGGTCGCGCAGGGCGACCGCCTTCGCGCGGTCGGCAAAGCTGCCGAGCTGAACGCCCCACGCCGGCGCCAACGGTCCACTCGGGCGACTGTCTGCCGGGGTGATCACCGGATCGCCGACTCGCGTGGACGTCGACCGGTCGAAACCCTCGTCGTCGATGCGTTTGCGCAGCGCATCGGCGTTCGCGAGATTCGCCGGATCCATTGCGGCGACCGGCTGCGCGTCGCTCGGCGTCGGCGCGGGGATCTCGGGCGCGGCAGGTGACTCGACGCCGCGGCCGTCGAACAACATCGGCAACACGATGACGGCGAGCGCGACGAGGAAGACGCCGCCCATCACGCGGTCGCGGTTTCGCTCACTCAACGTCGCCGACCTCACGCGTCAACAACGCGCGCGCGCGCTGCGCCAGATCGAAGCAACCGAGGACGACGATTCGGTCTCGCGCCAGATCCAAGCGACCGACGAGGTCTCCGAGCGTCGCCGCCAATGGCGCCTCCGCCGTCACCGTTGGTCGACCGGTTTGCACGCGTGCCGCCGCGATCGCCGCCGTCTGTCCACGCGCTCCGGTCGTTTCGACGAAGATCCACTCGTCCACCTGGCTTTCGAGCGCGGCTACGATGCCCTGCGCATCTTTGTCTTGCAAGAATCCAGCGACTGCGATCGTCCGACCGCCGCGTCGCGTCGCGCGCAACTGATCGGCGAGAAACGACGCGCCATGGGGGTTGTGCGCGACGTCGACGATCACCACGGCGCCCGCAAACTCGAAATGCTCGAATCGACCTGGGAGTCGAGCGGTCGACGCCGCACGCACCAACGGCGCGATCGCGGCGTCACGGTCGTGCAACAGCAGCGCCTGCAACGCGGTCGCCGCGTTCGACAACGCGACCGACGGTGCGGCGAGCCCGTGTAATTCGATCGGCGCCGCGTTGCGAACGCCGCGAAACGTCCATCCGTCGGCGGTCGCGCACGCGTCGAAATCGACGCCGTAGCGGACGAGCGGTGACGCAAGCCGTTGCGTTACCTCGACGATGCTCGCCGGCACGGATGCTTCGCCGAACACCGTCGGTACGCCCGGTCGGCAGATGCCAGCCTTCTCCCGGCCGATCGACTCGCGATCCGGACCGAGATAGCTCACGTGATCGATGCCGATGCTCGTGATGGTGGCAACGTCGGCGTCTACGATGTTCACCGCATCGAGCCGGCCGCCGAGGCCGACCTCGAGCACGGTGACGTCGACGGCCGAGTGCTTGAATACCAACAACGCAGCGAGAATGCCGAACTCGAAATACGTCAACGTCACGTCGCCACGCGCAGTTTCAATCTCGGCAAATGCCTCGCAAATCACCCGATCGTCGACCGGTCGTCCGTTCACACGGATGCGTTCGTTGAAGCGCGACAAATGCGGCGACAAGGTCGTGCCGACGCTGCGGCCCGTCGCACGCAACAGCGCTTCGAGATAGACGGACGTCGAGCCCTTACCGTTCGTGCCCGCAACGACGAAGTTCTCCCTCGCCGGCGGCAACACGCCGAGACGCTCGGCCACCCGCCG
>DASRZO010000218.1:0-6412 GCA_035686405.1 Pseudomonadales bacterium
AGACGCGGGTTTCGACGCGCGGTGCGCCGGCTGCCTTGACCGCTGCTGCGGCCGCACCGAGCGCAGACGCTTGCATGTCGACCAACACGAGGGTCGCACCGCGCGCGGCGAGTTGCTTCGCCGTCGCGAGCCCGATACCGCTCGCTCCGCCGGTGATGACCGCGACTTTCTGCCGGAAATCCATCGGGACTCTCGCTGACCGGAAGCTCGTTTTGCCCGTGCCTTCGCGTTGCTCGGGCCTTAGCCCGCGCCTTCGCTCGGATGCGAAGCCTAACGCGTCAGCGGCCGTTCACCAATGCTCGGCGCCTTGCATCGGCGCGCCCATGAGTCGCGAGGATCAGTGCCACAATCACGCGACGCGACTTCCGGAGACCGCCATGAAGTTCGGCACTTCGCTGCGATTCCTCTATCCGACCGGGCCGCAGACGTATCCGCTCTTCAGGCAGGCGCTGGCGCAGCTGCCGCCGGGCGGGTTCATCGAGCGGCCGATGGGCGCATTCGACACCGCCACGCAGGCGCGCCACGTACTCGAAATCGCCGCTGCAGCGCGCGCTGCCGGGCTCGATACGCTGCTCTTTGGCGACAACCACGCGGTGCCGGCCGCCTTCGCGAACAGCTTCGCGCCGATCCCGACCGTCGCGCGGCTGCTCGCGGTCAGCGGCTCCATGCGCGTCGGCATGGTGTTGCTCGCGCCGTTCTACGAGCCGCTGCTGCTCGCCGAACAACTCGGAACACTCGCCGCGTTCGCGCCGACGCCGTTGATCGTGACGCTCGCCAACGGCGGCCGCGCACAAGCGTTCGACGCGTACGGGATCGACATGAAGAGTCGCGCGAAGCGCCTCGAAGAGCTGACGACCGTACTGCGCCGCTTGCTCGCCGGCGAGCGCGTGACGTTCGCCGGCCGCTACATGCAACTCGACGCCGTGCACATCAGTCCGCTGCCGCCGATGCCGATCGAGTTCTGGATCGCGGGCACCGTGCCCGCCGCCGCCGCGCGAGCCGGCACCCTCGGCGACGGCTGGCTATCGGGCCAGAACTGCTCCGACGCGGAAGTCGCGGTGCAGCTCGACATCTATCGCGACGCCGCCGCGAAGGCGGGACGCCGCGCGCACGCGGTACTGCGGCGCGACATCTTCGTTGCCGACACCGATGCCGAGGCGCACGCGGAGGTCGACGCGGTATTGGCGGAAGGCTATCGCGGCACCGGCAAAGCGGAACTGTTGGTCGGTGCGCCAAACGCGGTGGTCGAGCGCTTGCGACACTATCGGGCGATGGGTTTTGATGAAGTGATGGTGCGGCACGTCACCGGCGATCACGCGCGAATGTTGCGTTCGTTCGAGTTGATCGGCGAACGCGTGATGCCGGCGGTCCGCGCGCTATGACGCTGAGCAATTGAATGGGGGAAATCATGCGTGTCTATCGCAACGCCGTCATGGACAACGCCCGCTGGGCAGGCTTCGAACCGCGGCCCGACGACATCTTCGTCTGCACGCCGTCGAAATGCGGCACCACGTGGACGCAGGCGATCGTCGCGAGCCTGCTGTGGCCGGACGGCGACATTCCGGACAATGCAGGAAACGGCATGACGGCGTGGATCGAGGCGAAGTTCATGCCGGCCGAGGTGATGCACGCGATGCTGAAGGCACAGACGTTTCGCCGGACGATGAAGAGTCACTCGCCGGCCGACGCCATTCCGTGGTTTCCGCAAGCGAAGTACATCACCGTCGCTCGCGACGGCCGCGACGCGTTCATGTCGTGGTGCAACCACGTCGAACGTATGAAGACGATCGATGTCTTGAACGAGCAGGCCGTGAAGGACGGCCTACCCCCGATACGGAAATTCGACGGCGACTATCGCGCGTTCTTCCGGGACTGGCTCGTAGAGAACAACTTCTTCGATGTCGTGAGCACGTTTTGGGCGCGCCGCTCCGAACCGAATCTGCTGTTCGTCCACTACAACGATTTGAAGGCCGATCTAGGCGGCGAGATGCGGCGCATTGCGGCGTTTCTCGACATCGCAATCCCCGAAGCGAAATGGCCGGCCGTGATCGACCGCTGCACATTCGAGTCCATGCGCAACGTGAAGGCGGAAGCGGACCCGATGCAGATGGCATTCGAGGGCGGGACCAAGGGCTTCATCTTCAAAGGTACGAACGGGCGGTGGCGCGACGTGCTGACGGTCGAGGACTTGGAACGATATCGGCAGAAGGTCGTGGCCGCTTTGCCGACCGAGTGCGCTCGTTGGGTGGAAGGCGGGCGCCACGAGATCGGGATGCGCTGATCGGCGACCGTTCGGTGGACCGCGAATCGTTCGAACCTGTCGTCGCGGTCAAAGCCAGCCGCGTCGCTTGAAGTAGAAATACGGCAGCATCGCGGACGCGATCATCACGCCGATGGCGATCGGATAGCCGAAGGTCCAGCTGAGTTCCGGCATGACGTGGAAGTTCATGCCGTAGATACTCGCGATCAGCGTCGGCGGCATCAGTGCCACCGCGGCGACCGAGAAGATCTTGATGATCTGGTTCTGTTCGATATTGATGAAGCCCTGCGCGGCTTGCATCAGGAAGTTCACTTTTTCGAACAGGAAGTTGTTGTGCGGCAGCAGCGCGTCGATGTCGCCGATCAGGTTGCGCAACCGCCGCGTGTGCGCTGCCGACATGCGCGAGTCCTCGTCGATCGCGTTGCGCAGCAAGTACGTGAGGTCGCGCCGTGCGTCCATCAGGCACAAAC
Source organism: Pseudomonadales bacterium (assembly GCA_035686405.1). Classification (GTDB taxonomy): domain Bacteria; phylum Pseudomonadota; class Gammaproteobacteria; order Pseudomonadales; family Azotimanducaceae; genus DATJGR01. The sequence continues at coordinate 2,731 of DASRZO010000218.1, forward strand.
GCACTTTGCCGTTCAGATCCTCGTGTTGGGCGAGCGCGTCGAGCGCGGCTTCCATGTCGGCGTCGGTCTCTTCGAACACGCGCCGACCGGTTGCTTCGAGCCCGAAATACAACTCCTGCAGCGTGTCGCCGAGATCGTCGACCGCCGTCTCGAAGAGTTGAATCAACAACGCGATCGGGTCCGCGAGCATGCGCGGATCGCGGCGTACGGTCATGCGCAAGAGCCGCAACGCCGGCACGTCGCGATCGTGCACGGTGACCAATCGATCGGGCCGCACCACAACCGCGACGTTGGTGTTTTCCGGACGGCCTTCGACGCGGTGCAGGAACAGCGTCGAGACGTGGGCGCCGGCCTCGTCGACGTACGAGCGCGCGCTCGATTCGATTTCGTCGGCGTCCGGCGCATCGTCGAACGGCCGGCGGATGACGCTCGATACCCACTGCCGCTCTTCCGGCGACGGATCGACGACGTCGATCCACAACGCGCGCTCGATCGCGGCCGGGTCGTCGATGACCTCGAGACCTTCGCTGGTCAGTTGGTGCGCCAACAGCATGCCGCGGCTCGTCCTGGCTCGTCGTGAACGGTGCGCGAATTCTAACGACCGTCGTCGCCGCGGAGATAGCCGCCGAATGTATGTCGCGCGAATTTGCGTCGAAGCCGACGACCTTGGTTCAATGCCGACGACACACACGGCGCACGACGGCGCAATCGAGGGGGCCGCATGTTGACTCGCAAACACGGATATCTGTTGCCGCGCAAAGGCGGCGCATCGCCAGCGAGCGAGCAGCTCGAACGCGACGGCTATGTCGTCGTGCGCAACGCGCTATCGTCCGATGAAGTCGCCACGTTGCGTGCCGAAGTCGAGGCCGTTTACGCGAACATTCCGGCCGATCTGCGGCAGGATCGTTTGTCCGACGAAGAGCGTAACGATTTCCGTTACGAGATGTTGAACCGCAGCGCGGCGGCGCAAGCGACGGTCGGTCATCGCGCGATTCTCGACGTGATCGAACCGTTGCTCGGCGAGGACTGCCACGTCATCGCGAACACCTGTTGGCGCAATCCGCCGCGCGAAAAGAACATGCAGGGCGGCGGCTTCTGGCACATCGACGCCGGCCCGCACATTCCGCGCGATCCGTCGATTCCGTGGGACGACCGCATTCCGTATCCGGTGTTCGCGGTCGGCGTGCACGTGTATCTGAAAGACTGCCCGCTCGCGTGCGGCCCGACCGGCGTCATTCCCGGCAGCCACAAATCGGGCGGCGTGCCGCCGGTCGATCGGCTGCAAGACGTCGACCTGACGTGGAACGGTCGCGGCGTCGTGCCGATGGAAGCGAAGGCCGGCGACGCGGCGTTCTTCGTGTCCGACGTCTGGCATCGCCGGCTGCCGACACTGCCGCAAGACACCGGGCGACTGTTCCTGCAGGTGCATTACGGCCGCCGCGACATCGCCCAGCGCCTACGTCGCACGGCCGACGCGAACCAGCTGTCGCCGGAAGCGATCGAGCGCGCGGTGGAGCCGCGCCAGCGCACGGTCGTTGGCTTGCACCAGCCGTTCTTCTACGACGGCTGATGGTCGACCGCTGACCGGCGAGCGACGGCGCGTAAAATGCTCGCGCCGCTTACGGCGGCGTCGCGGCGTCCTCTTCGCGCAGCAGCGCCGCTTCGCGCCGATACAAGATGCGCCACGCCATGATCGGCCCCGCGGCGGAGCCGATCTGCACGATCAGCATGACGATGCAGAAGGCGAGCAAGCTGCGCTCGCCGAGGCCGATCGTCTGATGCGCGAGCCCGGCGACGAGCGCGCCGACGCCGATCCAGACCTCGACGGTCGCGGGATCGGGCAACGCCGCGAACGCGCGCCCCGTCGTCGGGTCGGTCTCGGGGTTCGTGTCGAAGGTCATGCGTTGACCGACGATCAGCCCGGCGGCGGCGAGGGAACCGACGCCGAGGACGTAGAGCCACCGCAACGCGTGCTCGACGTCGATGCTCGCGATCTGCGCGTCGACGAACACGAGCAGCCCCATCGGTCCGATCAAATCGAGCGGCCGCGGTACGCGATGGCTCGTCGCCGCGCCGAGTACGAAGCCGGTCCACATCTTCAAGATGATCGCGAATCCGATCAGCGCCTGACACCACACGCGCGTACCGACCCACGATGGTTCCCACAGCGCGTCGATCGTCGGCAAACGGTCGAGCCACTCTTGCAGTGCGAGCGCGACGACGATGCTGATCATCGTGATTTGGATCGTCGAGAACTGCGCGCGGACGCGCCGGACCGACTCGCTCAACGTAGTGCCTCGTCCTCGCCCAAGCGGTCGCCGCCGCGAGGTCGGGCGACGCCGCGCGCCGCGAAACCGCCGTCGATGTTGATGATGCTGCCGGTCGCTTGGCCGGACTCCTTCGCCGCGGCGAGAAACACGAACGCGGCGGCGTAGTCTTCCGGCGTCGGCAGCCGGTCGATCGGCATCTTGCCGAGCATCATCTCCGGCTTCAGCACGTCGCCGATCGAACGGTTCGCCATGTCGAGCGAGCTCGGTCCGCGCAAATCACTCGAGATTGCGCCCGGCGCGACGCCGTTGACGCGCACGTACGGCGCGCACTCGAACGCGAGTTGTCGCACGAGGCCGACGACCGCGTGCTTCGATGCGGTGTACAACGGTCCGCCGCCGTCCGGATAGAAACCCGCGTTCGACACCGTGAAGATCATCGTCCCGCGCGATGCGACCAACGCGCGCTGCGCCGCTTTCGCGGCCAACAAGTAGCCTTTGACGTTGATGCCGATCAGTTCGTCGAACGCAGCGTCGATGCGATCGTCCGGAAGATCCGCGAGCGAGCAGCCGTAGTCCCAGATGCCGGCGTTCGCCACCAACACGTCGAGGTGACCGAACTCGGCGACGGCGCGCTCGACGGCACGACGATGCGCGGCGAGATCGCGCACGTCGCCAACGATCCCGACGAGGCGCGAACGATGTTGCGCAGTCAACTCGGCGACGCGCGCTTCGGAGCGGTCGAGCACGACCACGCGCGCGCCCTCGGCGATGAACCGTTCTGCGACCGCACGCCCGAGTCCGGACGCGCCGCCGGTGATGATTGCGCTGACGCCGTCGAGCCGCATCGCCGTCCCCTATCGCTGCGCCGGGGCGGATGATGGAGCAGGTACGGCGAGCGACTCAACCGGCGCGGCTTTCGACGGCGGCCCGATCGCCGGCGCGCTGTCCGATCGGCTGCACTCGCGCTGGGGACGGCGGCCTCCGTACATCTTGTTGTCGGCGGTGCCGCTCGGCCTGTGCTTCTTTCTGATCTTCAATCCGCCGCACGGCTTCAGTCAGGTCGAGCTCGCCGCGTGGTTGGTGGCGTGGACGCTGGCGACGCGCGTCGCGCTCACGTTCTTCCACGTGCCGCATCTCGCGCTCGGCGCCGAGATGGCGCACGACTACAACCAGCGCTCGACGATGTTCTCGTACAACACGTTCTTCTCGATCGTCGGCCAGGCGATTGTCGCGCTCGCGTACGCGCTCTTCCTCCCGACGACCGAGCAATACAACCCGGGTCTGTTGAATCCGCACGGCTACGTGTCGTTCTCGACGGCGTTCGGCGTGTGCGTGATCGCGGCGATTCTCGTCTGCGTCGCCGGCACGTGGCGCGAAATTCCGCATCTGCCGACGAGCGGCCGCGCGCTTCT
>DASRZO010000219.1:0-4646 GCA_035686405.1 Pseudomonadales bacterium
ATCCGACCGCGCTCGGCAAGCTGTTGCGCAAGATGGAAGAGGAAATGCTCGAACACGCGCGCAACCTCGAGTTCGAAGAAGCGGCGCAGCTGCGCGACGAGATTCAGGAAATCCGGTCGAAGGCCTTGCTCGCCGGCTGAGGTTCGCCGGCTCGATCGCCACGGATTCGGCGCGCCTACCATTCGCTCGACGCCCGCCGCGCTCGCTGCGGCCGGCGGTCTTCGCATGCGCGGCGTTTGCCGAGGGCGGCCCCGGCCACGCGTCGCGGAGTCCCTTGCGTCGGATGCGAACGCCGGTTCATATTCGTGGACCTCACCGTTGGTGTCGGAGCGATGACGATGCGAAGCGGTTGCGCGGCGATCCTGGCCATGGTGCTCGCGTCCGGGTGCAACCGTGAGATCGAGCGGCCGGCCGCTGACGATTTGACACTGGCGCAGGCCGCCGCGAGTTGCGCGTACCCGCGCCTCGACGGCCAGGGGTTGCGTGCGTCCGACATCCCGGTCGCCCACACGCCGAGCTGCCGATACACGACGTTTCCCGATCCGGTGCTCGCCGCGTGTACCGAACCGCTCGCGCCCGGAACGGTCGACTTGCGCGGCGTCTGGATCGACGCGACTACGCCGCACGGACATCTCGAGCGCATCGAGCAGTGCGGTGACCGCGTGACGATCACGGCGGCCGGCATCATTCACGACATGCGAACGGACGACTCCTACGAACACGGCGTGAACGACGTGTCCGAGCGCGGCTGCGTCCCGATCTCGGTGAAGGCGGAGTTCGTCGCCGGCGTGCATACCCTGCACCCGAAGTGGCTGCCGCTGACGGTCACGCGGCGGCTCGACGGCGATCAGCTGGTGTGGGACTACCCGACGGGTGTTTATCGGCTCACGCGTCTGTGCGGACCCGGCTCGCCGTCGGATCCCGCCGCGGTCGTTGCTGCCTTACATACGAGGCCTTGACCCGATGCCGGGTGCGCAGCGGCGATCGATCAACTCGTCTGCGTCGTCGCGAACAGCCATTGGCCCTGTAGGCCGGCGGTGCGATGCACGCTGATCTCGTGCACGCGCGCGTCGCGCACGATTTGCGCGAACGCCCGGCGCGACGGGTACTCCATCAATGCGACGACGTCGAAGTCGACGTCCGATTCGCCGATCACCATGTCGGTGACGCGGCCGGTCCAGATGATCCGCCCGCCGACCGATTGCACGAGCGCCGTCATCGCGGCGCCGTATCGCATGTATGCCTCGGCACCGCTGAGGCCTTCGTCGGGCGCGTCGGCTTTCGCCTTGAACTTGAGCAAGTTGACCATGACCACCGGGCTCGGATCGTCGTTCTCGAGGAATGCGGCGATACGTTCGGGATTCGGGTATTGGCTGATCTTCATGTCATATCCTCGTCAATTCGTCGTCGGGTTCGCGGCGATGAAATTCGCAACGATGGCGGCCAACTCGTCGCCCTTGTCTTCCTGCAGGAAGTGCCCGGCGTCGTGTACGGTCACGTGACGTTGCCCGCGCGCGCCGGGCACCTCGTCTTGAAACCGGCGCTCGCCGCCGCGCGTCACCGGATCGCGATCGCTGAACGCGGTCAGAAACGGTTTGCGGAACGTCCGCAGGACATCCCACGCGCGCCGATTCGCCGCAACGGCCGGATCGTCGGGGATGATCGGCACCAAACGCGGGAATCGCCGTGCACCCGCCTTGAACGACTCGTTGGGGAACGGCGCGTCGTATGCGCGCGCGAGTTCCGGCGCGAGCATTCCGCCGGCGCTGAGTGCGACGACTTGGCTCACGGTGAGGTCCGGCGTCTCGGCGCAGAACTTCTGCCAGTACATGAAGGCCGGTGCGCCGTTCGGATCGCTGCGCGCGCCCGACAAATGCAGCGCGAGTGTCGTCAGATCGACCACGGGAACCCGGTCGTACGCCGCGCGCAGCATCGGCGCGCGTTCGAGCGGGATGTCGCGCGCATCGGGCAAGCCCGTGTTCGCGGCGACGACGCGGGCGAATCGGTGTGGCGCTTCGGCGAGCACGCGCAGACCGATCAAGCCGCCCCAGTCTTGGCAGACCAGCGTGATACGTTGCAGATCGAGCGTTTCGACGAACGCCCGCATCCACGCGACGTGGCGCGCGTAGGTGTAGTTGTCGCTCCGCGTCGGCTTGTCGGAGCGACCGAAACCAATCAGATCGGGCGCGATCACGCGGTGACCGGCGGCGACCAGCGGCGCGACCATCTTGCGGTACAAATACGACCACGTCGGCTGCCCGTGCAGGCACAGCACCACGTCGCCGCGTCCTTCGTCGACGTAGTGCATCCGCAGCGCACCGCCTTCGCCGTCGGGTACGGTCGCGTAGTGCGGCGCGAACGCATAGCCGGGCAGATCGGCGAAGCGGTCGTCCGGAGTGCGTACGAATTGCATCATGTGGCCCCTCAGCTTCGAGCTAATGTGAACGGAGATTCGTATTAAATGCAACCCACCGCGAAGCTCCGTACGGAGAAGCGAACGGCGGCGAGCCGGCGCCGGCGTGACTCGGCTCGAAGCCGAGGCTTGCGCGAACCGCTGCCGGCGTTGCAGGACCGCAGCCGCGACAAGCGCGATCGGTTGATCGAAGCCGGCCTCGAGGTATTCGGTGCGCTGGGCTACGAAGCGGCCCGGGTGGCGGACATCGCGCGAGCTGCGGATTTGTCCGTCGGCGTCTTTTATCAGCGCTTTCGCGACAAACGCGCGCTGTTCGCCGCACTCGAAGACGAATTCGTGGCGAGGACGACGGAGCGAACGGCGTTGTTTCTCCAGAAGGCGGGGGCGAGTTGGAGCGCGCTCGACTTGTTCGAGGCGCTGCTGAGGGCGATTGCGCGCGTCATGCAGCGTTACGTCGGCTTCTTTCGCGGCTTCGTCTCGCTCGCACACCGCGATGGCAGCGTCGTGGCGCCGGGGCTCGAACTCGACCGTCGCAATGCAGCTGCGTTGTTCCGGCATCTCGTCGCGCGCGAGCTGATCGGCGCCGACGTGCGCGAACGCGACGTGCTGTTCGCGCTCGCGAGCGCCTCGAAGGTGCTATTGGTGTTTACGCTGCTCCGCGGCGAGCGCCGGCCGGCAGACGCCCGGTTGGACGTCCGCGAACTCGCTCGAATGATGGCCGCGTATCTGCGGATCAATCCCTAACGGTGGCCTTAAGGCGCCCATTGAAAGAAGCGGCGCGCGTTCGCCTGCAGAGCGACCAGCCAGCGCGGCGTCGGAATACCGGTTCCGGCTGGTCGCATGTGCGGATGCGCCGCGAGGATGTGTTGAACGCGCGACTCCTGGGCGTCTTCGACGTCGACGAAGAACACGTGTTCGCCGGCGCGCAGCGCTCTCTCGAAGCGCCGAAAGCGAGAGTTCGGCAGATGCATGCCGATCAATCCGCCTTCCCATGTGAAGAAGCCGAGCAACACGATCGCCAGAAAGACGAACGGTATCCAACCGATCTTCGTCGCGAGGCCGGTCAGGTGCGCGACGACGATCGCGAGCAGCGACGCCGCGAGCCCGAACAGCGCACCGATCTCGGCGGAACGGATCACGTCCTTTTTCATCAACGACTGCACGTCGTGGAGTTGCTTCGCTTCGGCGCTGGCATCGTCGTGGCTGAGCACGTGGATCTGCTCGGCGGCGATACCGTTCGTCATCAGATCGTGTTCGACGGTGGCGACGACGTTGAGATCATCGCCAATGAAGTAGTGCCGCTTCATGACTAGAACCCTCGTTATCCGCGCATTGCGTTCGTCGATTAGACACCCGCGTGTTCGGAGCGGGCTAGCCGAAAAAAGGCCGCTTCGGGAACCGATGGCGACTTCAGGATCTCGTCGCAATTGCGGCGGTTGCAGTGTGAGATGACGCTGTCGGGCCCCAGGAGATTCGATATTGCGTAGCCGGAATGCGTTTTGTAGCATGCAGATCGCGTGTGATTCTTCGGGGTGAAACGTCACACGTGTCTGTGCCGATGGGGTTTTGAACGGACATCGAGGGGAAATCGCCATGAAACTTTGGAACGCGCGCACCTGCGCGGGCTTGGTGGCATCTGTCCTTTGCGCGGGTATTGCGCCCGCTGTGCTAGCCGCTCCGACGGAGATCGAAGAGATCGTCGTGACGGCACAGAAGCGCGAGTCGAACCTGCAGGAAACGCCGATCGCGATCACGGCGATGACGGCGGAGCAGATCACGTTGAACCGCATCGAAAACTTCGACGACATCGCGCTGCATACGCCGAGCATGAGCTACACGGAGTTGCAGGGCTTTTCGCAGATCGCCATTCGCGGCGTCGGTACGGACCTCACGAACCTCGCCAACGAAACGGCGGTTGCGATGTACGAAGACGGCGTGTATCGCGGCGCGACGTTCGCGCAGACGGTGCCGCAGTTCGACATGGAGCGCATCGAAGTGCTGCGCGGCCCGCAAGGTACGTTGTACGGCCGTAACGCGACCGGTGGTGCGGTGAACATCATCACGCGCGATCCGACGTTCGAACCGGAGTTCAACGCGTCGATGACCGGCGGCAACTATGACCACATCCGCGGCGAAGTGGGCGTGTCCGGTGCGCTCGTCGACGACGTCGTCGCCGGTCGCGCGAGCTTCGTCTACGACACGCACTCCGGTTACAACGACAACAAGACGCTCG
>DASRZO010000220.1:0-2163 GCA_035686405.1 Pseudomonadales bacterium
TTCATGGTCGCGCGGTTCACGCCGCTCGGTGCGTATCTATTCCTCGGCGTCCCGATGGACTCGATCGCGAACGCCGCCGTCGACCTCGACCGCATCGATCCGGCGATCGCGCGCGCGGTCATGGACAACGTGGCGCGGGTCCGCGGCTGGCCCGCCCGGTTCGCCGCGATGGATGCGTTGATCGCCGCGCGCATCGCCGACGCCGCCAGGCCACGGGCGGTCGCCGACGCCGTGTCGGGCGCCGTCGCGCACGTCTGGCAGCGGCTCGTCGCGACCGACGGTGCGGTCCCGCTCGGTCTACTCGCCGCGGAATTGGATTGCAGCCACCGCGCGCTGATCGCGCGGTTCCGCACGAGCGTCGGTTTTCCGCCGAAGACGATCGCTCGGCTGCTGCGCTTCAATCGCGTCGTGCACGCGCTCGATCGCGCAAGCCGCACGCGAGCGGATGGAACCGTTGGCAAACCGTACATCGAGTCTGCGCAAACACACGAACGACGCATCCGCGACGGCGCCGCGCGACGCTCGAACTCGAGCTCGATCCGTTGGGCCGAGATCGCCGCCGACTGCGGCTATTTCGATCAGGCGCACCTCATCAAGGATTTCCGCGAGTTCGCCGGCCGGACGCCGACGGCGTTCTTGCACAGCGTGACCGATCTGGGTTGAGGCGCGGCCGAGCACCACTGCCGGATCAAATTATTCCAATACCGGCCCGTGCCGCGGCAGTTTGATGATGGCCTAGAAACTCGGAGCCACATCCATGCAAGCACCCCCCATCAGCCAAGCCGACATCGACGCGCGCGTCGCGCCGCACATCGACGAGCTACTCGCGTTGTGGTGGGCCGAGCAAGGCGCGTCGAAGCCGAACGATCTCGGGCTCATCGCGTCGGCCATTCCGTTTCCGCACGACCAACCGATCCGCGTGCTCGATCTGTGCTGCGGCCCCGGCGACGTGGGCCGCGCGATTCGAACGCGCTACCCGCACGCGATCGTCGACGGCGTCGATCGCGATCCGTTCTTCATGTCGATCTGTCGCGCTGCGAATCGGCGCGAGCGCATGGCGGGAACGCTGATCGTGCGAGATCTGCAAGACGATGCGTGGCTCGACGACCTGTCCGGCGACTACGACGTGGTCGCGACGGTGAATGCGTTGCATTGGTTTCACGCGCCGCGCGCCGCGCGAATCGTCGCCGACGTGTTCGGTGCGTTGCGAAGCGGCGGCGTGTTCCTGCTCGCGGAGCCCGCCGCGGCGGACGCGCCGTTCGCATCCGGCTTCGACGCGTGGAAGGCACGACAACCGGCGCGCTACTCGCAGGAGACTTGGCAACGGTTGTGGACGCGCGCGAACGCGATTCTCGGCTACGACCACGTGGCGCTGTGGGGACCGCGCGACGACTCGCGCATCGGCGACGGCATGACGGCCGCGGGCTGGATGGCGATGCTCGAACGCGCGGGTTTCGAGACCGTCGACGTGTTGCTGCGCGACGCCGATCAGGTCGTGCTCGGCGCGGCGAAAGGGCGATGACGGCGCGATGAACGCGCGCGATGGGGCGCGATGATGGGGCGCGATGATGGCGCGATGAACGCGAACGACGCCGCGCGCGCATCACCTCACCGTGTCCGGACGCGCCGAAAATGGGAATTTCGGCGCAGTCGCACCGCGCCGACTCCGATACGTTCCGACCCATGGCCGCCAACGAGGGTTTTCGAATGCTCCGGACGAGCGCGTTCGCGCTATTCGTGATGGCGTCGGCGCTTGCCGCCGTCGCGCACGCGGACACCGAGGTCCGCGTGTTGGCGACGTACCCCGCCGGTCCGTCGGTGACGCTCGGCCGCAACCAGACGTTCTATGTCCGCATCGGCTATACGACCGACGCCGCGGTGAAGATCTGGGCGCGGCCGTTCTTTCAAGGACGCGAGGTGAACGCCGGCAGCAATCCGTCACGCACCTATTCCGGCAACGGTGAAGCGCTGGGTTGGTTCTTCTTGATGGAGCCCGGCGCGATGGTCGACGAAGTGCGCATTACGGCCGGCGACGGATCGCGCGACGGCACGCACCTGGTCGCGACGTATCCGGTGCGCATCAGCGCGAGCGATCGGCCCGCGGAATCGACGAACGAGCCGGCGTGGCTCACGACGCTGAAACAAGAAGACGAACGCGCTCAT
>DASRZO010000221.1:0-4801 GCA_035686405.1 Pseudomonadales bacterium
CGGCGCTGGAGGCGTTCGGTCGAAGAGCGCCTTCGTCGCCTCGTCGGCGGGGAACATCGACTCGATGCGCAACTCGTCGGTCGTCACGTCCTGCGCGGTGCCGAAGGTTGCGATCACGGTGAAGAACGAGGCGCGCAGGCCGTTGCGCTCGAGCGTGAACGGCATCACCGGAACGAGTGGCGCGTCGTCCGCGAGGCGCAGCGTGGCGGCATCCTGCAGCGGTGCGAGTTCGTCGAGTAGCGAGCGCAGGTCGCCGCCGCCGACGGCCTCGGCTTCGCGTTGCGCGCGATGCCACAGCACCGGCGCCACCGCGTCCCAGTTCGTCACCCACGGACGAATGCCGTGTGGATGGAAGAACAGTCGCAAGAGATTGCGAGGCGCACCGCCGACGGCGGTCCAAACGTCGGTGCCGAGCATCGCCGTGAGCTGTTCGAACGGCGCATTGACCAGACGGATGTTCCAAGCCCGGTCGACCGCGAGCGCCGGATAAGGCTCGTGATTCGTCAGCATCATCCGCACCGCGTGCAGCACTTGCGCCATCTGCGGATCGTCGAGCGAACGAACGCGATAGATCGGTGCGAAGCCGGCCGCGAGCAGCCAATCGTTGCGTTCGCGCAGCGGCACGTCGAGCGCTTCGCTCAACTGCACGACCATGCTGCGGCTCGGCTGCGCACGGCCGAGTTCGAGGAAGCTCACGTGCCGTTGCGAGACGCCCGACGTGAGTGCGAGCTCGAGCTGCGACAGGCGTCGTTTGGTCCGCCAGTTCTTGAGCAAACCCGAAAATGTACCGTTTGCCGCAGCGGTCGCGTTCGTCATCGGAGCCTCCGTCGATTCGGCCACAGTGTTGCGATCGGCGCGAGACATTCAACGACCTACGAGGTAGTTGGCGCCAGTACCGGGAGGGCGGATCGTTCGTTGCGCCCCACAAACGAAGGATTGGCCATGTCTAAGCGGATCTTGATTCTCGGCGGCGTCATCGGCGCGTTCGGCGCGTTGACCTACGCCGCGCTCGCCGACGTCGGGTACCTCGGCATCCTCGAACCCCATTTCCGCAGTTGGGGTGCCGGACAAGTGTTCGCGGATCTCGTGATCGCCCTGCTGCTCGCCAACATCTGGATCGTGGCGGATGGGCGCAACCGCGGCATCAATCCCTGGCCTTTCGTGCTGCTGACCCTCGTGGCCGGATCATTCGGGCCGTTGGCGTATCTCGTCGTGCGCGAAACGAAGGCGGCGGGAACGCCGGTCGCGTCGAAATAGCCGCGACACGGGGACGAGGCCGGCGCGCTCAGACGTCGCCGCGCGTGCGGCGCGGCGATTGCAGTTCTTTGCGCTGCGCCTCGCTCCAGCGCTTGTGACCTTCGGGGTCGAGGATCATCGAGCAGAAGTACAGCAGCATCTGCTTGTGCGTCTGCGTCAGATGGCAGCGCTCCATCGCTTGTTCGCCGGCTTTGCTGTTGATGAAGCGGAAGCACTCGGTGATCGTCTGGCCGCGGCCGAGGATCGGTTCGAGCACGGTGTTGAGATAGTCGTGCAGCGGTTCGATGTCGTCTTCGGTGAGTCCGGCGTCGTCCGGATCCATCACGATGTTCGCCCACAGTGTCGCGAGGTTGACGCGATACAGGTCCTTGTCGACGAACGCACCGGCGACGCTGCAGCGCTTCTCGACCTCGGCGAGCACCGGCGCGAAGCGATGGGCGAAGTCGTTCGCAGTCATCGGCCGGGGCGGCGCAGCGCTTTCAGTTCTTCGATCGTCTGCGTCAAACGTTCCAGCCGCTGCGTGATCTGCACGATGCCGGCGTCGGCGGCGGGCGCATTCTTCAATTTGGCGTACGCCGCTTCGAGCCGGCGCCGCGTGTCGCGTTCCTCGGCGATGAAGCGCCCGAGCAGCGCGCCGGTCGCGGGGTCGATCGTCGTGTCGTCGAAGATCGAACCCAAACCGTTGTCGGTGCGCTCGCGGCCGTAGCCGAATACCGCTTCGAACTTGTCGACGTCGCTCGCGTTCGAGCGCAGCTTCGCGAGGCGCTCGGCGAAATCGCCGGCCGGCCGCTCGCGTACTTCATAACCAAGTTCGCAGAGGCGCTTGGTGAACACCGCAGCGTGTTCGCCTTCGCGAATCGCGACCATCGCGAGGGTGCGTTTCAGTTCGGCGTCTCCGGTTGCGCTCGCCCACGCATCGAACAGCGCCCGGCCGCGCCGCTCGCCGACGGCGATTGCGTTCAACACTTTCACGTAGCTCGGCGTATCGGACATCGGCTTCGCTCGTTCGGCAGTGGCCGGTATTGTTCAGCGCCGCGTCGAGGCCGCGCAAGTCGCGCGGTCGTTTGCATTGGGTTCGGGCCGCCGCTAACGTACCGCGACCCCATTCGAGGACGCACCGCGTGGAAGGCCTGCGGTTCGACGACATCGGCTTGCCGAGCGTAGCGGAATCGCTGCGCGGCGACGTGCGCGCGTTCCTGCGCAGTCATCTGCCGGCGAACGTGTTGCCGGACTCCGACTTCAATCACGGCCACGATCCGCAGTTCTCGGCGGCGCTCGGCAAGCGCGGCTTCATCGGCATGACGTGGCCGAAGCAATACGGCGGCGGCGAGCGGACGTTCTTCGAACGCTACGTCGTCACCGAAGAGTTGCTCGCGGCCGGCGCGCCCGTCAGCGCGCATTGGATCGCCGACCGGCAGAGCGGACCGTTGCTGTTGCGCTACGGCACCGAAGCGCAGCGCGCGAAATACCTGCCGGCGATCACACGCGGCGAATGCTATTTCTCGATCGGTATGAGCGAGCCGGACTCGGGCTCGGACCTCGCGTCGGTGCGCACCAGCGCAAAACCGGTGAGCGGCGGCTACGTCGTCAACGGCACGAAGGTGTGGACGACCGACGCGCATCGCAACCATTTCATCATCGCGCTCGTGCGCACGGAGACGGTCGGCGACAACCGTCACGCGGGTCTGTCGCAACTGATCATCGATCTGCGCGGCGACGGCGTGAAAGTGCGGCCGATCCGCAATCTCGCCGGCGACGAAGACTTCAACGAGGTCGTCTTCACCGATTGTTTCGTGCCGGACGATCAAGTCGTCGGCAAACCGGGCAACGGCTGGGAGCAGGTGACGAGCGAACTGTCGTACGAGCGCAGCGGTCCCGAGCGCTTCTTGTCGGCGTTCCGCGTGCTCGTCGAATTCGTGCGCGCGGTCGGACCGACGCCGACGGATCACCAGGCCGCGGTCATCGGCCGGCTGACCGCGCATCTGATGACGCTGCGGCAGATGTCGATTTCGGTCGCCGGCATGCTGCAAGCCGGGACGAGTCCCGCGGTCGAGGCGGCGCTCGTCAAGGCGCTCGGCAACGATTTCGAGAAGGAGTTGCCGGAAGTCGTCCGGCTCGCCGCGCCGCACGGCGCCGGCGACGATCGCTTGCGTGCGACGCTCGCACAGACGTTCCTGCACATGCCGGCGTTCACGCTACGCGGCGGCACGCGCGAGATCTTGCGCGGCGTGATCGCGCGCGGGTTGGGATTGCGCTGATGGATACCACGCAGCTCGTCCTCGACACCGCGCAGCGCATGTTCGGCGATCACATCGACAAGACGTTGCTCGATCGCGCGGAACAAGGACATTTCCCGGCGGCGCTTTGGGATGTCGTCGCCGAGAACGGTTTGCCGCAACTGGCGACCGCGGCCGGCGGCGGCACGCTCGCCGATGCGTTTCGCCTGTTGCGCGTGGCGGGCCGCTTCGCCGCGCCGTTGCCGCTCGCCGAAGCGTTGATCGCGAATCATCTGACGGCGGCGACGAACTGCGGCGCGTTCGACGGCCGGGTGACGCTCGGCATCGCCGACTCGCACAGCGCCGACGGCGCGGAGGTGAACGTCGAACTCGCGGCGGTGCCGTGGGCGCGCGCGTGCGAGCGCGTCTGCTACGTGATCGGCGACCCGCTCGAGATCGTCGTGCTCGACGTCGCCGATTGCGACGTCACCGAGCGCGCGAACATCGCCGGTGAGGCGCGCGACGGCGTGCGTTTTGTCGGCGTACCCGGTCGCTGCGGCACGTCGCCGGCGACGGTCACGCGCGTGTTCGAATGGATGGCGCTGTCGCGCGCGGCGCTGCTGTCCGGTGCACTCGAGCGGGTGCTCGAGTTGTCCCTCGACTATGCGAAGACGCGCAAGCAGTTCGGCCGCCAGATCGGTGCGTTTCAGGCGATCCAGCACAGTCTCGCGCTGCTGGCCGGCCAAGTCGCCGCGGCGCTGCGCGCGACCGATGCGGCGATCGCCGCACTCGACTCGCCGCGCTTCGCGGCGCAGGTCGCGGTCGCCAAAGCGCGGGTCGGCGAAGCGGCCGGCATCGCGTCCGAGATCGCGCATCAAGTGCACGGCGCGATGGGCTTCACGCACGAGCATCAGCTGCACCATTTCACGCGACGTTTGCTGGCATGGCGCGACGAATATGGCCGTGAGACTTACTGGCAGCAGCGCCTCGGCCGGCAGATCGCGCACGGCGGCGCCGACGCGTTGTGGGATTTCGTCGTCGGTTCATGAGCCTGCGCGCGCGACCGGTGTATGAAGTCGGTGCATGACATCAGTGCGTGACATCGATGTGCTGCCTGCACGTCCGACGCCTCCCCTCGTCGTGGCCGTTAGCGACTGCCTGACCGGGGCCGAAGTGCGCTACGACGGCGGCCACAAACGCTCGTCGTTGTGCCACGCCGAACTCGTCGGCCTGTTCGAATTGCGCGGCATCTGTCCCGAGGTCGCCATCGGGCTCGGCGTGCCGCGCCCGCCGATTCGGCTCGTCGGCGATCCGGCGCGACCGTCGGC
>DASRZO010000222.1:0-8985 GCA_035686405.1 Pseudomonadales bacterium
GCCGGCTTTCCGAATCTCTTCACGATCACCGGTCCGGGCAGCCCGTCGGTGTTGTCGAACATGCTCGTGTCGATCGAGCAACACGTCGATTGGACCGTCGCGTGCATCGACCACATGCGCAAGCACGGTTATCGCCGCGTCGAAGCGCAGCAAGCCGCGCAAGATCAATGGGTCGACCACGTCAACGAGGTCGCGAACGCGACGCTGTTTCCGCAAGGCGGCTCGTGGTACCTGGGCGCCAACATTCCCGGTAAGCCGCGCGTGTTCATGCCGTACGCGGCAGGTGTCGGCGTGTACCGTGAGATTGCGGACCGCGTTGCGGCGAACGGTTACGAAGGGTTCGGATTTTCTTGAGCGAGTCGACGCCGGTTAAACAGCCTTCGTTCGAGGCGGTCGAGGGGCGGTGATGGGTTCGCAGGAACCGCTGCGAGTACGTCCATGTAGCTTCTCCTCGGCATCCCTGCCTCGGAAATTCCTGCGAACCCATCACCGCCCCTCGACCGCTGCAGATCGGCGGCGTTGCGACCTTTCGATCGGAGAGGGCGGTTTGCTGCGGATCGTTACAACGTCTGCTTCAGTCCGAAGTAGAACCCGCGCCGCGGCCCCCACTGCGGCGCGCCGACGCCGACGCCGTCGCCGTTGCGGATCTCGTACGAGTTGTCGAAGACGTTGATCACGTCGAAGCGCGCGGTCAGCGAACCCGGCGACGTCAAGTCGAACGCGTGACTGACGCCGAGGTTGAACTGCGTGTAGTTCGGCAGGTGCGCGCCGTTCGGAATGTCGCCGCCGTCGGGCAAGGTCAGGTCCGTGCGTAGCCCCGAACCGAACAGTGCATCGGCGCTGAATCGCGTACCGAGATAGGTATACGAGACGCCGGCCGACGCGGTCGTACGCTGCTCGTGATCGAGATGGATCGCGTGCGTCTCGATGTACGCGAGTTCGTCCGGATCGAAGTTGAACTGCGACGACTGAATGTCCTGGCCGCGCGTGCGTTGCAACGCCAGGTTCGCGTAGGCGGCGAGCCCGTTGTCGGCATAGCTCGCCGTGAACTCAACCCCCTTGATGCGGCCGTCAGCGTAGTTGAACGGCGTCAGGATGATCGGCGCGCCGAACTGGCCTTCGTCGATGAGATGATTCGACTTGCGGTAGTAGCCGTCGACGCCGAGCGTCAGCGAATCCAACACGCGCTGCTGTATCCCGAGGTCGTAGTAGTCCGCCTTCTCGGCGATGGGCGCGTCGTCCCGTGTCACGGTCGGCGCCGCGGTCGTGTTCGCGAACTTGGCCACCGTTTCGGTGCCGATCAGCTCGAACGGCGGCGGCGTGAAGTAGCGCGAGTAGCCGCCGAAGACGGTGGTGCCGTCGAGCGGCTTCCACACCGCGTTCAGACGCGGGCTCCACTGATTCCCGTCGGAGTAGCCGTCGTAGTTGTCGAAGCGCAGACCGTAGTTGATCGTCAGCGTCGATGTCGCGCTCCACTGGTCGCCGACGTAGGCGCTCTCGATCCATTGCCCCTTCGTGCCGTTGTCTTTGATGGTGATCGGCACGTCGGTCGTTTGTTGTCCGGCGGCGTCGACCGGCAACACCCACGACGCGGACTGGGTCTTCGCGTCGTCGTGCTGGAAGTAGGTGCCGAAGCGCAGCGTATGTGTGTCGTTCAGCGTGTAGGCGGCGTCGGTCTGCCAGCCGTAGGCGACGTCGCGCTTGTAGGCGTCTTGCGCAATCCCGTTGTACAAGAGATCGCCGACCGGGTCGGGCGTGAACGTGAGGCTCGAGTAGCGCGTCGTCAGCGACGACTGCAGGTCGAGCGCGCCGGCGGAATGCTGCCAACTCGCGATCGCGTAGTTCGTCAGCTCGCGTTGATTCTCGTCGAGCGCTTGGCTCGGGTAGTCGGTGACGCCGAGCACCGTCAGCCCCAACGACGGTTGCAGCCCGCCTTGGTTGGGTATTTCGTATTTGCCGCTCGACGTGCCGACGATCAGCGAGACGCGGTTCGAGGGATCGAGGATGTCCTCGAAGTAGCCGAAGCCGTGGTATTGCGTCGTGTTGTCGTGGATCGGCACCGTGCTGCCGTCGGGCGAGTCGATGCCGACGTCGCTCTTCGTGTAATCGCCGGTGACGAAATAGCGCACGTCACCTGCGCTGCCGCCGTACTCGAACGACGGCGTGATGGTCCCGCCGCTGCCGCCGTACACCGCGACGTCGCCGCCGGAATCGAGCACGCCGCTCTTCGTCGAGAGATCGATGACGCCGGCCGTGCGTAGACCGTACATCGCCGGCAATGCGCCGGTGATCAACTGCATCGACGAAATCAGCCGCGGGCTCAGCGACTGTCCGAACACGGCGATACCTTCCGGCAGTACGATGCCGTTCAGCCGATACTGCAAGTCGTTGTGATCGCCGCGGACGTGGAATTGCCCGAACGAATCCTGCACGACATCCGGCGCTCGCAGCATGACTTGGTTGAACGTCGTGTTGTCGCCGGCGGGTAGCGCGTCGATCGCGGCCTCGTCGATCGTGTAGGTCGAGGCGCCGGCCTGCGTTTGAATGCCCGAACGGCGTTCGTTCAATTGCTCGGCGGTGACGACGATAGTCTCGACGCCGGTCGATGTCGTCGCGTCGTCCGCCCACGCAAAGGTCGTTGCCGCGCAGGCGAACGCCAGCGCAGCCAAGTGTTTGGATTGCATGATGGTCCCTTGAAAGTGTCCGCAATGGCGGCGTCGCCGACATCGGCACGCCGAACCCTCGAATGGATGCGATCAATGCGACGCGGGTGGTCCGCGCGGCGCGTGGGACGAGAAGAGGAGCGGGAGATGCGGGGCCGCAACGGCGGGAATCGCCGCCGCGACGTGACCGACGAACGCGGCGATCGGCGCCGTCGCCGCCGCGGGCGGAGCCGCGGCGTGGCCGATCGCCTGACAGATCTGGCAGGGTGCGTCGTTGGGGTGCAGCGATGCGTCGGCGGCGTGGGCGAGGCTGATCGTTTGCGCGAGCGCGAACGCGCAGAGACCGGCGACGATGCCGATCCGCCATTTGCCGATGTGTGCGCGCAACGACCAAACCACGGACGCGAGGCTAGCCGCGCATTGCGCGCGTAGCAAATCGGCGCGTCACGTCCGGCGCGACGTGTCCGACAACGGCCGCCGTTGTGGTAGCGTGCACGGCCGAATCGGAACGAATCGCACGGGGAGGTTACGTGGCGAAAGAAAAGGAGCGGCCGACGCTCGGCACCGACGGCGTCGCATTGCCGGTGCTGCCGCCGGATCGCGATCCGCGCGTGTGGGCGCGCTTGGTGCGCGTGATGTTCTACACGCCCGGGTTTCTCGCACTGTTGTTGATCAAGGCCGGCGAGCCGACGAGCTTCGGCATCGCGGTCGAACTCTTGATGCTCTCGAGCGCGGCCGCGGTCGTCGCGGGACTCTTCATCGGTACGCAGTCGAACAGCGGCGCCGATCACGCATCGCGTGCGGGCGTGTGGAGTGGCGCGCTCGTGATCGAGTTGCTGTCGGTGGTGCCGTTCCTGTGTGCGGTACCGTCGCTGTTTCACGAACTCGCGACGAGCGCGTTGTTCCATGCGCGGGACTCGAGCGCGGCAACGGTGCCGCTCGGCGCATCCGAGATGATTCCCGCGGTCGCGATCTTGCCGTTCATGATGTATCAGCTCGCCGGTTTCGGCACGCTGCACTACGTCGTGTCGCGTTCGGCGAACATCGCGATCAACTCGGTGATCCTCGTGTTGGTGGTCGCCGCGTACGTTGCCAATCGCATGGGCGGCTTCCTCGAAGAGCGCATGCTGTCGGGCCTGCTGGTGATCTTGATGGCGATCACCGTCTTCTACGGCGTGATGAAACTGCGGCGCATGCAAGAGGACTACGACGCGCGCGCGCCGCAGAAAGTCGAGAAAGAGAAAAAAGACAAGAAGAAAAAAGACGCGGACGCCGACGACGCCGAGTGAGGTGCGCCGCCGCGCTCGCCGTTGATGAACACGCCTTGAACGGAGCACCGACATGAACAGATCGATGTTGATCGGCACGCTGGTCGGCGCCGTGGTCGCAACCACCGGCGCGAGCATCGCCGGCTACAAGATGATGACGAAAGACGAGTACGCCGACGTCGTGTCGGTGACGCCGCTGACCGAAGAGGTGCGCACGCCGCGCCAGCAATGCACCGATCAGCAAGTGACGAAGCAAGCGCCGGTGAAAGACGAGCATCGGCTGACCGGCACCGTCATCGGCGCGGTCGCCGGCGGCGTGCTCGGCAATGCGCTCGGCGGTCACGGCAGCAACACCGGTGCAAAGGTCGCCGGCGCCGCCGTCGGCGGCATCGCCGGGCACGAGATCCAGCGCAAGATGCAAGAGAACGACACGGTCACGACGACCGAACAGCATTGCGAGACGGTGTACGACACGAGCCAACGCAACGTCGGCTATCAAGTGACGTACAAGATCGGGAGTGCAACGGGTCAAGTGAAGCTCGACCACGATCCGGGTCCGCGCATTCCGCTGCGCAACGGTCAGCTGGTGTTGACCGAAGCGCAGACGGTGCCCGTCCAAACGACCCAGTAGAGGGTCACTCCGCCGTCAACGGACCTGACGGTTGCACTCGGGTGCGACCGTCGGTCCCCCGCAATCGACCGCCTGTCAGATCGTGCATCGGCACTACATAGTCGTGCTTCGTGCCGATCGGCGCCTTGATATTGTTGCGCCAGTGAGCGCAGTCACAGTCTGATCGATTCGGTGCGCACGTCCCGGCAGTTCCTGTGACAATTGCCGACGGACAGTTGGCGTTACGGGAAGCGAAATGCGTCAAAAGATTGACGCTCGACGGATAACGACTCGACGATGGCGCGGAGTGCTGGCGTTGGTCGGGGTCGTCGGAGCGACGGCGGCCGATGCGGGTCCGAACGGCGGACAAGTCACGGCCGGCACCGGCACGATCGAGCAAGCGGGTTCGACGACGACGATCGATCAGTCGAGCAACAAGCTCGCGATCAACTGGCAGAGCTTCGACATCGGCGCCGGCGAATCGGTGCGCTTCAACCAGCCGTCGGCGCAAGCGATCGCTTTGAACCGCATCCTCGGCCAAGACCCGACGACGATCCTCGGCAGTCTCTCGGCGAACGGCCAAGTCTTCCTGCTGAACCCGAACGGCGTGCTGTTCGGCGCCGGCTCGCAGGTCGACGTCGGCGGCATCTTCGCGTCGACGCAGTCGATCTCGGATAGCGATTTCCTCGCCGGCCACTACACGTTTGCAGGTTCAGGCGCGGACGGCAGCGTGCTGAACCTCGGCACGATCCGCGCGGCGGAGGGCGGCTACGTCGCGCTCGGCGGCACCAACGTCGTCAACGACGGCGTGATCCGCGCATATAAAGGTACGGTCGCGCTCGGCGCCGGCGATCAAATCACGCTGAACCTCGACGGCAACCGGCTCGTCGGCTTCAACGTCGACAAGTCGGCGGTGGCCGCACTCGTCGCGAACAAGCAACTGATTCAAGCCGACGGCGGCACCGTGCTGTTGTCGGCGCGAGCGAAAGACGCGCTGCTCGCGACCGTCGTCAACAACGACGGCATCGTCGAAGCGCGCTCGGTCGAGAACGTCGGCGGCGTGATTCGCCTCGATGGCGGCGCGAGCGGTGTCGTCGCGGTGACCGGTACGCTCGACGCGACCGGTGCGAATGTCGGTGAGCGCGGCGGCGACGTCACGGTGACCGGCGCCAAGGTCGCGCTGCTCGACGGCGCGACGATCGACGCGTCGGGCCGCGCCGGCGGCGGCACGGTGCTCGTCGGCGGCGACACGCACGGCGCGAACGCCGACGTACCGAACGCCGAGCGCACCTTCGTCGCCTCGTCGGCGACCCTACGTGCCGATGCAATCGATGCCGGCGACGGCGGCAAGGTGGTCGTGTGGGCCGACGGCGACACGCGCTACTCCGGTTCGATCAGTGCA
Source organism: Pseudomonadales bacterium (assembly GCA_035686405.1). Classification (GTDB taxonomy): domain Bacteria; phylum Pseudomonadota; class Gammaproteobacteria; order Pseudomonadales; family Azotimanducaceae; genus DATJGR01. The sequence continues at coordinate 5,944 of DASRZO010000222.1, forward strand.
AAAGGCGGCGCGACCGGCGGCGACGGCGGTTTCGTCGAAGTCTCCGGCAAGCAACAACTCGACTTCGCCGGCGCAGTCGACACGTCGGCGCCGAACGGCAACGTCGGCACGTTGTTGCTCGACCCGAACGATCTGTACATTTCGGCGGCGGCGGTCGGCGGTGCGCTGCAAGACTCGTCGAATCCGTTCCAATCGATCGACGGCGTCAACAACTACTACGTCCTCGCGAGCACGTTGACGGGTCTGCCGGCGACCACCGCGGTGCAGCTGCAGGCGAACCACGACATCATCTTCCAGACGAACCTGGCGATGCCGACGACGGCGGCGGGTTCGCTGACCTTCAACGCGTCGAACGGCATCCAGATGGGCGGCTTCGACCTGACGACCGCGAACGGCAGCGTGGCGATGACGGCGGGTGCCGGCGGCATCACGAACCTCGGCACCATCAATCTCGGCACCGGCACGCTGACGTTGAATTCGTCCGGCGCGATCGGCCAGAACGCGGGCGACGTGATCGCCGGCGCGACGGCGGTCGTCAAACAGGGCGTCGGTACGTTGACGCTGTCGGGCGCGAATACGTACACCGGCGCGACGACGCTCAACGCCGGCACCATCGCCGTGACCGCGAACAACGGCCTCGGCACCAATGCCGGTGGCACGACGGTGGCGTCCGGCGCGACGCTCGATCTGCGCAACGTCGCGTACGGTACTGCCGAGGGGCTGACGCTGAACGGCGGCACGCTCGCGACCAGCACCGGTACGAGTTCGTTCGCCGGCAACATCGGGCTCGGCGCGAACTCGATCGTCAACGTCGGCGGCACGCAGTTGACGACGCTCGGCGTCATCAGCGGTGCGACGTTCGGCATCGCCAAGCAAGGCGCCGGCGTCCTGTTGCTGTCCGGCAACAACACGTACACCGGCACGACGTCGATCAGCGCGGGCACGCTGCGCTTGAGTGCCGCGAACCGCATCGCCGACACGAGCGCGGTGCTCGTCGGCAGCGGCGCGACGTTCGATCTGAACAACTTTGCCGAAACGGTCGGCTCGCTCGCCGGCGCCGGCACCGTGACGCTCGGCAGCGCGACCCTCACGGCCGGCGGCGACAACACGTCGACGAATTTCTCCGGCGCCGCGAGCGGCACCGGCGGATTGACGAAGGCCGGCACCGGCACGCTGACGTTGTCCGGCGCCAACAGCTTTACTGGGGCGACGACGATCAACGGCGGCGTGCTGCGCGCGTCGGGCGGTGCGGCCATCGCGGATACGTCGCAGGTGTCGCTCGCGAACACGGCGGGCGTTGCGCTCGATGTGACGAGCAACGAGACGATCGGCAACCTGACCGGCGGCGGCGCCGCCGGCGGCAACGTCACGCTGAACGGCAACACGTTGACGGTGAACGAGGCGGGCTCGACGACGTATTCCGGCATCGCGAGCGGCACCGGCGGCATTACGAAGCAAGGCACCGGTACGTTGACGCTGTCGGGTGCCAATACGTACACGGGTACGACGACCGTCACGGCCGGCTCGCTCGCGCTCGGCGCGAATAACGTGCTTGCGAATGGCTCGTCGCTGGTCGTCAACGGCGGCACGCTGGCGCTGGGCACCCGCAGCGACACCGTCGCCGGTGTGCAATTGCAGTCGGGTTCGATCACGAGCTCGTCCGGCGTGCTGACGTCGACGAGCAACTACGATCTGCAGTCGGGTTCGGTCAGCGCGATCTTGGGCGGCGCGGTGGCGCTGAACAAATCCACTGGGGGGACGGTCGTCCTCTCGGGCGCGAACACGTACACCGGCGCGACCAACGTCAACGCCGGCACGCTGCAACTCGGCGCCGCGAACCGCGTGCCCAACACGAGCGCGTTGACCGTTGCGAGCGGCGCGACGTTCGACTTGAACAATTTCGCGGAGACGATCGGTTCGATCGCCGGCCCCGGCAACATCACGCTCGGCAGTGCGATCCTCACCACCGGCAACGACGGCACGTCGACGACGTTCTCCGGTTCGATCAGCGGCACCGGCGGCGTGACGAAGACCGGCGCTGGTACGACGACACTATCGGGCACCAACACGTATACCGGCGCCACGACGATCAGTGCAGGCGTGTTGCGCGCGAGCGGCGGCAACGCGATCGCCGATACATCGGCGGTCACGCTCGCGAACACCGCAGGCGCAGCGCTCGATCTGACCGGTAACGAGACGATCGGCAACCTGTCCGGCGGCGGTGCGGCCGGCGGCAACGTCACGCTGAACGGCAACACACTGACGGTGAACGAAGCGGGCTCGACGACGTATTCCGGCATCGCGAGCGGCACTGGCGGCATCGCGAAACAAGGCGCCGGTACGCTGACGCTGTCGGGTACGAATACGTACACGGGCGCGACGACGGTCGGCGCCGGCACGGTGGCGCTCGGTGCGAACAACGTGCTGGCGAACGGTTCATCGGTCGTCGTCAACGGCGGCACGCTGTCGATCGCGAATCGCAGCGACACCGTCGCCGGCGTGCAGCTGCAATCGGGCTCGATCACCGGTACCAGCGGCGTGCTGACGTCGACCAGCAACTTCGACCTGCAATCGGGGACCGCCGGCGCGATCCTCGGCGGCGCCGTCGCGCTGAACAAATCCACTGGGGGGACGGTCGTCCTGTCCGGTGCGAACACGTACACGGGTGCGACGAACGTCAACGCCGGCACGCTGCAACTCGGCGCCGCGGCGCGGATTCCGGACACGAGCGCGGTGACGATCGCGGCGGGCGCGACGTTCGACTTGAACAACTTCACCGAAACCGTCGGCTCGATCGCCGGGGCGGGCAACATCACGCTGGGCGCCGGCATTCTGACCGCCGGCGGCGACGGCACGTCGACGACATTCTCGGGCTCGATGAGCGGCACCGGCGGTTTGACGAAGGCGGGCGCCGGCCTCCTGACGCTGTCCGGCAACAGCACGTACAGCGGCGCGACGGCGATCAACTTGGGCACGTTGCGTGCGAGCGGCGGCAATGCGATCGGCGATGCGTCGGCGGTGACGCTCGCGAACGCGGCGGGT
>DASRZO010000223.1:0-4272 GCA_035686405.1 Pseudomonadales bacterium
GATCACGCTGCGGACGTCCTCGAGGTCTTTGACATAGTCGGCCATTGCAATTGCTCCTGTGTGTTCGATCGAACGATGTGATGGATGTGCGGAATGCGTTCTAGCGAGGGGACGTCGAATCTCAGTTGACGAGCACGCTCGTACTGCCTGCTTGTACCACGTTGTTCACGACGGGACTGCCGATCGTCGCGACCGGCCGGCTGCCGTTGTTCATTTGGATGATCGCCGGCTGAGCACCGTTGTTCATCTGAATCGTCGGACCGTGCAGCGCGAGCTGCCCCATCCCGTCGATGTTCGTGCTGCTGCCGCGAATCGACGCCGTCGTACTGGCCTGCAGCGCCACATCGGTGCCGCCGCGCAGCGACAGGTCGAGGCCGCTTTCGATGCGCATGTGTTGGTTGGCGCGCAATGTCAGGTCGTTGCCGGTTGTCTCGATTCGTACGTTCGGCGCGCGCAGCACTGCAGTGCCGTCGGGCAAGACGCTCAACACGGCCTGCAGCGCGGCGAACTGCTGTTGTTGCGCTTGCATTTGTTGTTGCTGGGCTTGGACCTGCTGTTGCAGCGCCTGAACTTGCTGTTGCAACGCGGCGACTTGCTGATCGAGCGGCGGCGCCGGTTGGAGACGCAGCGACGGTGCGGCGAGCTGCGTGTCGGCGGCGTAGGCGATCGCCGCCGCCGTCGCGGCGGCGACGGTCAGTGCGCTCGCGACCGTGCGCATTCGGCGGATCGCGACGCCGGCGCGTGCGTGCGATTGCCGAGGCCGCGATGCGCGATCGCGCATCGATCGAATAGCGTTCCCCATCATGAGCCCCTCACTGTGATGCCTTGGCCGGCGGCGACGCGGTGCCGCTCGATCGTGATGCAGCGAGCGCAGTCTTCAACTCCGCTTCGCACGCAATCAGTTGCTTCTCCGCGTCGGCGCGTTGCTTGCGGCCGTCGGACGCAATGCGCAGCGCGTCGTCGATCGATGCGATCAACGCGTCGTTTGCCTTCTTGACCGATTCGATGTCGACGACGCCGCGTTCGATCTGCGTGCGGATTTCGGTCGTCGACGTGCGCAGCTTGTCGGCGTTCGCAGTGAGAAGTTCGTTCGTCAGATCGGTCGCCTGCTTCAGCGTGGCACCGGCTTCGGCCGAACGCGCGATCGTCACCGCCATCGCGAGTTGCTGGCGCCAAAGCGGGACCGTGTTCGCCATCGTCGAACCGATCTTGCTGACGAGCGCTTTGTCGTTCTCCTGCACGAGCCGGATCGACGGCAGGCTCTGCATCGTCACTTGGCGCGTCAATTTGAGATCGTGGACGCGGCGGTCGAGGTCGTCGCGCTTCGCGCGCAGATCGCGCAGCGCCTGCGCTTTCAAGACGTCGTTGCTCTGCTCGGCGGCTTGCTGCAGCGCCGGCAGTTGTTCGGTATCGAGTCGCCGTAGCCATTCTTCCCCTGCGGCGATGTACGTCGCGAGATCGTGGAAGTAGCGCAGCGTCTTGTCGTAGAGCCGGTCGAGCATGCCGACGTCTCGCATCAGCGTGCTCGTGTGCTCGTCGAGACGGTTGCTGATCGCGTCGATCTGCGAACGCACCTGCTCGTATTGCTGCAGCACCTTCGCGATCGGTTTCGCCTTGCCGAACAGCTTGGCGAAGAAGCCGCGCTTCGCATTCGGATCGAGTTCGTCGAACGCGAAGCCGCGCAGCGTCGCGACCATTTCGTTCAGCGCCGCGCCGGCCGGTCCGGTGTCCTTGTTGCGCACCCCCTCGAGCATCTCGTCGGCGACCGACGTCACTTCGCCCTGTGCCGCCGTGCCGAAGAACAGGATCGAATTGCTGTCGTTCAAATCGAGTTGCGCGACCGCCTTGTCGATCTCGGCACGTTGCTCCGGCGTCGCCGCGGCATACGGCACGACTTCGTCTTTCGGTACCGGTGCGGTCGGCGGCAGCGCGATTGCGGGCGCCGTCGCGGCGGCGTCAGCGGTCGGTTTCGATTCGGCCATGCTCGCGTCCTCCTGCGTTGAGCGAACGGGTCAATTGACGCCTTCGCGTTTCAGCCGAGTGTTCAAGACCTCGATGTCGACGTCGAGCGACGTCAGATCGTTCTCGAGCAGTTTCTTGCGCTGATCGTCGAAGGTGCTCTCCATGTCGACGAGCAGTTGCCGGAAGTTCGCTTCGAGCGGTTGGCTGCGCAATTGCCGGTGCGTGCGCGCGTACTCGGTCGTCACGCGCTCGGCGCTGTCGAGATAGATGTTCAGGAATTTGCGCGCGCGGCTGGCATCGCGCGGGTCGCGTTCGATTTCGGCCAGGATGCCGCGGCCGATGTCGGTGATGCGCTGCAGCCGTTCGCCGAATTCCGGCACCGCGATGTCGCGTGCGGCGGCCTCGATGCCGCGCAGGCGCCCGTACGCTTGTTTGAGCGTCGCCGTCACGGCGGCGATGTCGATGCCGTCGACGTTCGCGATTTCGATCCGGTGCGGCTTCAAGTCGCGGCCGTAGAAGAAGACGTAGCCCACGCCCGCGAGCAGCGCGAGCACGATCGCGTTGGCGATGCCGTGTTCGCCGGCGAGCCCCGTCAAGCCGGCACCGGCAGCGGTCAATGCCGCGCCGAGGGCCTTCATCGGCACGCGCGGCGGATCGGCGAGTTCGCCGAGGAAATAGCGTGCTTCCGCGATCAATGCCCGCCACGTCAGCATGCCGGCGCCCCACAGCGCCGCGAGCGCCGCACTCGTCACGGCGAGTTTGGCGACGTTGCCCGTCGCGAGTTGAATCACGATCGAGATCGTCAGCGGCATCGGCAGCACGAACAGCAGGGCGGCCTTCAGCACCGGTGCCCATGCGCGACCCTTGCGAACCAAGTCATTCATGGGCGCATCGAGTCATTCGTCGCGGAAGGGGGGTCACGGGTTGCGTGCCGAGTCGCGCGCGATGTCGCGTTGATCGAGCGAGGCAGGTGCGTCGGTCGAGCGCGGCAGCGCGCCGACGAACGTCTGGCAGCTGCCGACGGTCAGCGACAGCGTCAGCAGAAAGGCACCGATCACTCTCACCGGCAGTCGATTCACCGCGAGCTCCGGTCGCGACGTCGGGGGATAGAGCCTATGCGAAGTGCCGGCGCAGCGACCAGTCCTTTTGCCGAGTCCTGTTGTCGTGGGCGCCGGCTCATTCGACCGCCAGGACCGAAGCGCCGTCCGCCGCGATCGCGATGCGCCAGCGGATGCGGGTCAGACGCGTGAGGAACCGCTCGTCGTGGCTCACCAGCAACAGCGCGCACGGACACTCGGCGAGCGCTTCTTCCAACGCTTCGATCGAGGGGAGATCGAGGTGGTTGGTCGGCTCGTCCATCACGATCAGGTGCGGCGCCCGCGCCATGCCGAGGGCGAGCATCAGCTTGCGGATCTCGCCCGGGCTCGGCGCGCGACTATCGAGCAGCCGCTGCGGGCGCGAGCCGAGGCGACTGACGACGTTCATCACGTAGCCGAGTCGATCGTCGGGCAGCGCGCGGGCCGCGTCGAGCACGGCCGCCGCATCGGCCAGCGCGGTTTCTTGCGGCAGGTCGATCACGCGGTCGGGCTCGAGGTCTAGCCGCGCGAGGATGGCGCGCACCAATGTCGACTTGCCGGCGCCGTTCGGACCGGTGATCGCGACGCGGTCGTCCGGCTTCAACGCGAGCGCCGGCACGCGGAGCACGCGTCCGCCGCCGAGCGGTATGGCGGAAGCATCGAGCGCCAACAACCGATCGCGGCGCGAGCGCGAGCCGGGCAACCAGATGCCGGCGTCGTATTGTTTGTCGACGCGCGCGGCGTCGAGCCGCGCTTGCGCCTGCGCCGCGCGACCGCCGAGCTGTCGCAACGACGCGCCGGCCTTGCCGTCGGCCACGCGCGCGCGGTCGAGGCGTTCGCGCGCATCGTGGTCGTTGCGGGCGAGGCCGCGCTTCGAACGGTCGTCGTGTTCGCGGGCGGCGCGCTCACGGCGCACGGCGAGTTCGTTCTGCAGCCGTCGCTGTTCGCGTTGCGCCTTCGTCCGCTCGGCGACCGCCGTCTCGCGTGCGAGCTCGCGCTGTTCGCGCGCCTTCGTGTAGCCGCCGGGGAAGACGCGCGCGTACGGCGGGTCGAGCCACAGGCATTGCACGCACAGGGCATCGAGCAATTCGCGATCGTGGCTGACGACGAGGCCGACGCCGCGGAAGCCTTGCAGCGCGCCGATCAACAGCGCGCGCGCCGGCGCGTCGATGTGGTTGGTCGGCTCGTCGATGGCGAGCACCGTCGGCTGTTGCCACAACGCGCATGCGATCTG
>DASRZO010000224.1:0-6492 GCA_035686405.1 Pseudomonadales bacterium
CAAAGAGGCATATCCCGATCACACCGCGTTCGATCCGAAGGACCCGCACTACGATCCGAAGAGCAAGCCGGACAAGCCGACGTGGATGATGGTCGACGTGAGGTTCGTCAAAAAGCTCTCCCGCGTCATCGGCCTCGAGGAGATGAAGGGCGAACCGAAGCTCGAGGGTTTCCGCTTACTGCAACGCGGCAATCGCCTCTCGGTGCTGCCGGTCAGCGACGCGTATTGGAAAGCGGTGCTCGCGCTCGAATGACCGGGGGCGCCGACCGAGTCTCCCTCGTCGCCGCATTGACCCACACTCCGGTACTGACGGTTTCACAATGGCGCGAGACCACGCCGCTCGTCCGTTACCTGATCGCCGTTCGCGCGCCGGTGCTCGCCATGACGCTGGCCGCCGCCGCGCTCGGCGGCGCACTGGCATGGCGGCACGGCGCGATCGACGTCGTGGCATGGGCGGTGTGCGCCCTCGGCTTGTTGCTCGCGCACGCCACCAACAACCTGCTGAACGATCTCACCGATTCGCTGTTGGGCATCGATCGCGGCAACTACTTCCGTACGCAATACGGGACGCACGTACTCGAACACGGGTTGATGTCGCGCGCCGAACTCGCGGGCTCGACCGCCGCAACCGGCGCCGCGGCGCTCGCCGCGGGATTGTGGCTCGTCGCTCACGTCGGGTCCGATGTCGCGTGGTTGCTCGGCGCCGGGGCTCTGCTGCTCGTTCTTTATACGTACCCGCTGAAACGCCTCGGGCTCGGTGAGCTCGCGGTCTTGCTCGTCTGGGGACCGCTGATGGTCGGCGGCACCGACCGTATCGCGAGCCACGCCTGGCACGCCGGCGCCGTTTGGGTGGGAGTCACGTCGGGGCTCCTACCGACCGCCGTGATCTTCGGCAAACATCTCGACAAACTCGGCTTCGATTCGGCGCGCGGGATCGGCACGCTGCCGGTACGGCTCGGCGCGGCCCGCACACGCCTTGCAATCGTCGCGATGTCGCTTACGCCGTATCCCGCGATCGCGGCACTTGCCGCGTGCGGCGAATTGCCTTGGACCGCGGCGTGTGTATTGGCCGCTCTGCCGGCCGGCTTACGCGCGGTTCGTGCATTTCGCCAGGTCGCGCCGCGCGAGCGTCCGCTCGACTATCCGCCCGACGTGTGGCCGCTGTGGTACTCCGCGTACGCGTTCGCACACGCGCGCCTGTTCGGCATGATGCTGTTGTCGAGCTTCGTCGCCGCGTGGATCGTGCGATGCCTCTGACGAACCGATCTGCATGTCGGCCGACTTGCTCGCGTGACGGCGCGCAACCGCTCGCGACGCTCGCGCGTCTATGGCGCTTCCGCATCGTCGATCGGCGCGATCGTTCCCGCTTCGATCAGTGCCGCCGTCGCGGCGCGGGCGCGCGCGATGACCTCGAGCGCGTTCGCGCGTAGGCGCGCCGCGTCCCACCGCACGCGCGCAACGCCTTGCCGCTGCGCAGCGACGCCGACGGCGGCCGCAACGTCTGCCGCCAACGCCGGATCGTCCAAGCGCGGCAGAATGCAGTCGTCAGCAAGCCGGGCGCGCGGAATCGCCGACGCGAGCGCCTGCGCCGCGGCGAGCGCCATCTCGTCGGTGATCGTCGACGCCTGCACGTCGAGCACGCCGCGAAACAGCCCTGGGAACACGAGCGCGTTGTTGACCTGATTGGGGAAGTCCGAGCGACCCGTCGCGACGATCCTCGCACCGGCCGCGTGCGCGTCGTCGGGCCAGATCTCCGGGGTCGGATTGCCGCACGCGAACACGATCGCGTCGCGATTCATCGCGCGCACCGCATCGGCGGAGACGAGGCCGGGGCCGGATCCCGCGAACGCGAGACACACGTCGGCACCGCGCAACGCTGTGTCGATGCCGCCGACCACGCGGTCCGCATTGCTCTCGCAGCACACCCGCCATTTCTCGTCGAAGGCGGCGCGCTGCGCTTCGATGTCGGCGCGACCGCGATGCAGCGTGCCGCGCGAGTCGCACGCGACGATCGCACCGGCGTCGGCGCCGGCCGCCTTCAACAATCGATACGTCGAGACGTTCGCGGCGCCGATGCCGATCAGCGCGATCCGCACGCGGCGCAGATCCTTACCAACCAACGTCAGCGCGTTCGTCAGGCCTGCGAGCACCGCGGTCGCGCTGCCCTGCTGATCGTCGTGCCACACCGGAATCGATACCCGCTGCCGCGCCGCCGCGAGCACGCGGAAGCACATCGGCTGCGCGATGTCCTCGAGATTGATTCCGCCGAACGACGGCGCCACGGCCTCGACGACCCGCACGACGTCGTCGGCCGAGCGCGCGTCGATGCACAACGGCACCGCATCGACGCCGCCGAGACACTTGAACAACAACGCCTTGCCTTCCATCACCGGCAAGCCCGCCGCGGGCCCGATGTCGCCCAGCCCGAGCACGCGCGTTCCGTTCGACACGATCGCGATCGTGTTGCCCTTGTTGGTGTAGCGATACGCGCTCGTCGGGTCTGCAGCGATCGCACGGCACGGCGCGGCGACGCCGGGTGTGTACCACACCGCGAAGTCGTCGAGTCCGCCGATCGGCACTTTCGAAACCAACTGCACTTTGCCGCGATAGCGCTCGTGCAGCGCCAGCGCGCGCGCATCGGCGCGCTGCGTACGGCGGCGTCGCAGGTCGGCGTCTGCCGTGCGGTCGGGCACGATCAGCGCCCGCTCGCGCTTTCGCTGAACACCGTCAGCGTGGCGGTCGGACTCGCGACGGTCACCGGCGCCGTGCCTACGCCGCCCACGCGACTTTGCCTTTGATCTCCCGCGCTTGCAGCGCCGGCATCACCGCCTCGGCGAACAGCCGCAGGTTGCGCTCCGCTTCGGCCCACGGCATGCCGGCATAACTGAAGACACCGACGTAGCTCTCCGCACCGATCCGATTGGCGTTCTCGACGATGCGCTCGACGCACATCTGCGGCGTCCCCCACGTCTGGATGTTCAGGAAGAATTCGATGGCCGAATCCGGGCCACGCTTCTGGATGTTGTCGGCGAACTTGCCGTAGTACTCGTAGCCCTTCTGCCCCTTCAGGTGGTCGCCGCCGAATTGATAGTGATCGAGTACCGTCTGCCAGTAGCCGCCGATGTAGCGCCGCGCGTACTCGTGCGCGCGCTCGCGGTCCGGATCGACGAACGTCCAGCCGGCGAGGATCGGCGCCGGCGCTTCCTCGCCGTTGAGTTCGCGGTACAGCGTCTTGTACTCGGCGACTTCCTGCTCGACCGCGTCCCACGGCTTCTGCGGGATCACGAGCAAGCCCACCCCGAGCTTCGCCATGATCGGCAGCGACTCCGGCGACACCGCCGCCGCGTAGGTGCGACCGCGGAACGTCTTGAACGGCGCCGGCCGAATGTCGACGCGCGGCTGCTGCACGAAGCGGCCCTGGTATTCGCAGTAGCCCCTTTCCAGGCCCGTCAGTACGCACTCGGCGCTCTCGACGAAGCGCGGCCGCGAGTCGCCCATATCTTGACGGAAGCCGTCGAACTCGACGCGCCCCGCACCGCGACCGAGCCCGAGGATCAGTCGGCCGTTCGACAGGTGATCGAGCACGCTGATCTGCTCGGCGACGCGCATCGAGTCGTGCCACGGCAACACCACCACCATCGAGCCGAGCTTCGCCTTCTGCGTGCAGCCGGCCATGTAGGTCAGGAACTGCAGCGGATCCGGACACATCGTGTAATCGGTGAAGTGGTGTTCGACGGTCCACACGGAATCGAAGCCGAGCGGTTCGGCGAGACACGCGAGCCGGAGGTCTTGTTCGTAGACCTCGCGATCGCTCGTGTGCTTGTGCGGGTTCTGAAAGATCGACGCCATACCGATGTGCATTGCGAGCCTCCCGAAAGGTAGTGGGCCGAGTATAGAGCCGGGGAATGCGGGTTTCCCTAGTCAACGCCGGACGATCGATTCTGGTAGGGTCGGCAGGCTTTCGTACAAAGGAAAACATCGAATGCAACTTCGAATCGTCCGCCATTGTGTAGCCGTTGGCGCGTCGATCGCGCTCGCACTGCTCGGCGGCTGCAGCAAGCCGAACGACACCGTGACGCAAGCCGCGCAACAACAAACGACCGCCGGCGTGCCGGCCCCGAGCATCGAAGACGTCAAGGCGATCGCCGAAGACGGCTTCGTTTACGGTCTGCCGATCGTCATGAACTACGCGGTGCTGTACGACTTCGTCATCGACAAGAACTCGGGCCAGTACAAGGGACCGTTCAACCAAATCGTGAACACCCACCGGGTATTCACGTACGAGGACACCGCGATCGTTACGCCGAACAGCGACACGCCGTATTCGATGCTGTGGCTCGACCTGCGCGCCGAACCCATGGTGATCTCGGTGCCGGCGGTCGATCCGAAGCGCTACTACTCGGTGCAGCTCACCGACGGTAACGCGTTCAACTACGGCTACATCGGCAGCCGCGCGACCGGCAACGACGCGGGCGACTACCTCGTCGTCGGGCCGAACTGGAAGGGTGAAACGCCGCCCGGCATCAAGAAGGTGTTCCAGTCGTCGACGGACTTCTCGCTAACGATCTTCCGCACACAACTCTTCGCTGCGAACGACATGGACAACGTGATCGCCGTGCAGAACGGCTACAAGGCGCAGCCACTGTCGGCATACCTGAACCAGCCGGCGCCGGCGGCACAGCCTGAGGTCTTCTCGCCCGAGCACGATCCGCTGCCCGGCGCGAACCCTGAACCGGTTGCATCGAGCGCGGCGCCGCAGGCGGTCGGCGGAGACGCCATCGACTTCCCGGTGATCGACCCGGCGCAGGTCAAGACCGACTTCTTCGAATACCTCGACTTTGCTCTGCAGTTCGCGCCCCCGGGTCCCGAAGAAACCGACATTCGCGCCCGCCTCACGCGCATCGGCGTCGGCCCCGGCAAGACGTTCTCGTTCAAGGATCTATCGGCCGAACACAAGGCGGCCGTGCTGCTCGGCATGAAGCAAGGGCTATCGAAGGTCGAGGCGAAGGTCGCAACGATCGGTCAGGACATCAATGGCTGGCGCGTCGGCTCCGCATTCGGCGATCGCGCGTTCTACAACGGCGATTGGTTGCTGCGGGCGGCGGCCGCGAAAGCCGGCATCTACGGCAACGACGCGGCGGAAGCGATGTACCCGATGGTGAAGACCCTCGGCGACGGCACGCCGCTCGACGGTTCGAAGGACAAATACACACTGACCTTCGCGAAGGGCCAACTGCCGCCGGTGAACGCGTTCTGGTCGGTCACGATGTACGACGGTAAGACGCAGCTTCTGATCAAGAACCCGATCAACCGCTATCTGATCAACTCGCCGATGCTGCCGACCATGAAGACCGGCAAGGACGGTTCGCTGACGCTGTACATCCAGAAGGACTCGCCCGGCAAGGCGCTCGAGTCGAACTGGCTGCCGGCACCGGATGGTCCGATCTACATCGTGCTGCGGCTCTACTGGCCGAAGACGGAAGCGCCGTCGATTCTGCCGCCCGGACAAGGGACGTGGCAGCCGCCGGCGGTGGTGCGCGTCGGGGCCTGAGACCGCCGAAGGGCCAACGCGCGCGCTCGGGAGGGTCGCCGTCGCACGGCCCCTCACCGCGCGCCCTCGTACGCTCGTCAGCGCTCCGCGCGGACGAGCGGCACGAAGGCCACTGCCAACACCTCTTCCTCGCGCAAGGTCCCGTCGGCGCGCTTTTCGATGACTCGCAGCTGTTGCCCCGCGTAGGTCTGCGGGCCGACCGGAATGACCATGCGCCCACCCGGCCGCAATTGCCGAATCAGCGGTGCCGGCACGGACTCGGCGCCGGCAGTCACGATGATCGCATCGTACGGCGCGTGCTCCGGCCACCCGGCATAGCCGTCGCCGGCGCGCACGTGCGCGTTGTCGTAGCCGAGTCGGGCGAGCGTTTCGGCGGCGCGCGCTGCGAGCGGCTCGACGATCTCGATCGAATACACGTCGGCGACGATCTCCGCCAACACCGCCGCTTGATAACCGGAACCGGCGCCGACCTCGAGCACGCGGCTCGCCGGTCCGACGTCGAGCAGTTCGGTCATCACGGCGACGACGAACGGCTGCGAGATCGTCTGCTCGTAGCCGATCGGCAGCGGTCGATTCTGGTACGCCGAGCGACGCCACTCCGGCGGCACGAACTCGTGCCGCGGGACCCGCGCGAGCGCGGCGATCACCGCTGCCGCGTAACGCGGCCGCCGCGTCGTCGCCGCGGTCGAGCGCGCCTCTGCTTCGACGTCGGCGATGAGCCGGCGGCGTTCGTCGCGCCATGTCGCTTCGGCGCGCGGCCAACCGAGCGGCCAACGGTCGATCGCGACGTCGCCGTCGATCAGCCCGTCGCACAGCGCATCGAGCGCACCGAGCCGCGCTTTGACGATGCGCTGCGTGGCCCGCCGCAACGCCGCGCTCGGCTCGCCGCGATGCGTGCGCAATCGAACCTCCACCGATTGCGGGTCCGCGATCGGGCGACC
>DASRZO010000225.1:0-7026 GCA_035686405.1 Pseudomonadales bacterium
TGTTCTCGAGTACAACGAGATGACGATGGTGCGCCGGCAGCGTGAGGCCGAGCTCGGCGACCGCGTCGCGGCCGTTCGCGAGCAGGCGTGCTCTGAACGCCGGATCGGTCCACGCCTTCGCGACCACGCGCGCGCCGTTATAGGGAATCCAGCGTTCCTCGGTCAGGTGCTCGAACTCTTCGATCACCTCGGCCGGTTTGAAGCCGCGCGCCTCGAAGGCGGCTTGGATCGCGTCGACGCGCCGTTCGACCGGTGCGATGTTCGGATGCGTATCGTCGTTCGACATGACGTCTCCAGCGGGACGTTCGTCACCTACAAGGATTCAAATTCGTGCTCGCGAGCATCTTCGGAATGTCGCCGAGACAGGTCGATGCGCGAATCCACTCCTGTGTACGGCCGAACATCGGCGCGCCGATGTAACCGCGCATCAAGAGTTTGCCGTCGTCGCTGACGGTGACCTGGCTCTTGTACACCTTCCCCGAACCCGGGTCGTAGATGTTCCCCTGCCATTTGCCGTCTTTGAACGCGTAGTCGCTGAGCAAATCCATGCCGACGATCGGCCGCGCGCGCAAACCGGGCTCGGGGTTCTTCAAATCGACGCGCGTTGCACCGACCGGGCCGTCTTCGCCTTCTTTATAGACGGGGTTCAGAATCGCGACGATCGTCGCGTGCAACGAACCGTCCGCGGCGGCGATCTCGATCACCGAATCCTTCGCCGCCCAGAGTCCGACGACCGCGTCGCGATCGTCGGCGAACGCACCGCCCGCCGCGATCAACAACAGCCCCGCCAAATGCCGCACACCGCGCACCACCCACCTCCGTTGCGCTACGGCCGTACCGAGCGCAAGAAATCGTTGAGAAACGTTCCTGACGGATCCACCGCGTCGCGCACCCGCCACCAGTCCTGCCACTTCGGATGCCGCGCGGCCAACGTCGCGCCGTCGAGGTATTGCATCTTTCCCCAATGCGGCCGGCCGGCGTAGTGATTGAAGATCTCCTCGCACGCGCGGAAGTACGGTTCGTCGTCTTCGTTGACGTCCTGGTGCACCGAGATCGTCACCGTCGGGCGCTCGTACGCGGTCGACAGCCACACGTCGTCGGCCGCGAGCGTGCGGTATTCGACGGGCCATTTGATGTCGGGGAATTCGCGCCGGATCAAATCGCGGATCGCACGCATGCACGCCGGCCCTTGTTCGGCCGGCACGCTGTATTCCATCTCGGTGTGCAGAACCGGACGGTGATTCGACAACACCTCGTAGCTCCACGCGCGCCGCGCGCCTTCCTCGGCGAGCGGATACACCGGCGCCTCGGTGGTCTCGTTGGTTTCCTTCGCGTTGGCGAGGTCGGTGTGCGGATACCAGAAGAACTCGAAGTGACGCGCGTTCGCGATCAGGCCGTCGAGCTTCTCCATCAACGGTTCGAATGGTTCGTTCCACGCCCGCTCCTGCACGCGATACGCCTCGCGCAGTTGCAGCTGCAGCTGCGTCACGACGCCGAACGCGCCGAGGCTCAGGCGCGCCGCGCGGAAGATCTCGGCGTTCTTCTGCGCGGTGCACTCGACGAGATCGCCGGACGCGGTGACGAGCTTCAAGCCCGTGACCGCGGCGGAAAAGTTCTGCAATGCGCGCCCGGTGCCGTGCGTGCCGGTCGCGACGGCGCCGGCGATCGCTTGCCGGTCGATGTCGCCTTGGTTCTTGAGCCCGAGGCCGAGATCGTGGAACGGCCGGCCGAGCGCGTAGATACGCGTGCCGGCCCACACCCACGCGCGCTGCGTCGCGGTGTCGGCGCCAATGACGCCGGCGAGGCCCGACGGATCGATGATGACGCCGTCGGTGATCACGAGCGGCGCGTGGCTGTGTCCGGCGCCGGCGATGCGGATCGTCTTCTTGTCGCGCACCGCGGCACGCACGACCGCTACCGTGTCCGCTTCACTGCGCACGAAATGCAGTTCGGTCGGCTTCGATTTCTGTTTGCCGGACCAGTTCTTCCAGCTGGGCATCGGGCACTCCGCCTCGGGCGAGCGCGCACGGTTGCATTGAATCGCGGTGCGGTCAACGTGCCGCCGTGCGTAAACGACGCGCGCGAGCCGTTGCCGCGACGCGGCGCGGCGAGCCTCGAATCAGCAGCCGGTTTCCACCGCGCTCCCGGCGTGCGACGATCCGAATCGAACGAATCCGAGGGAGAGAAGCGATGCCGCTGCAAGACCTGACGCCGATCAACGACCAACTCGCCGACATCATCGTGCGCGCGAAAGAGCCGTGGATCGAAACCGACCCGGGCATGGCGTGGATGAAGGTGCTGTGGACCGGTCCGGAGACCGGCCGCTGGGTGGCGCTCTTCCGCTGGAACAAAGGCTACGTCGCCGCGCCCCACAAACATCTCTCCGACGCCCACACCTACGTGTTGAAGGGCAAGCTGCAAGTGCGCGACGGCATCCTCGAAGCCGGGGACTACGACTACGAGCCGAACGGCGTGCTGCACGGTGCGACCACCGCGCTCGAAGACACCGAGTACTTGTTCGTGTGCGAAGGGCCAGTGCTGTTCTTCAACGGCGAAGGTCTGACGCACTACCTCGGCTGGGAAGAGTTGCAGCGGATGAAGGACGCGGCGCAGGCCGGTAAGGCGCGCCCGATGTCGATCGCCGCGAACGCAGCGGCCGGCTCTTAGCCAGGAATCCCCGTCCGCGCCATCAAGCCGCCGTCAGCGACGATCGCCGCGCCGTTGACGTAGGCCGAGTCGTCGCTCGCGAGGAACACCGCGACGTTCGCGATGTCGCTCGGCCGGCCGATCCGCCGCAACGGTGTCGCCCGATCCATCCGCGCGCGCATCTCGTCGCTGAACGTCTTCAGGATCGCCGGCGAGCCGACGACGCCGGGACAGATCACGTTCGTTCGGATGCCGCGCGGCCCGAAGTCGACCGCCATCGACCGGCTCAAGTTCACCACCGCCGCTTTGGCCGCGTTGTAGGCCGCCATGTTGCGATCGCCGGTCAGGCCGTCGACCGAACCCATATTGATGATCGCGCCCGAACCGCGCTCGAGCATGTGCGGCAACGCCGCGCGCGAGATATTGAAAGTGCCGCGGAGGTTGACGTCGAGCACCATCTCCCAATCCTCGAGCGACACGCTAACGACGTCGCCCGGCCGCGTCGTGCCGGCGTCGTTGAAGACCGCGTCGATGCGGCCGAATTCGGCGAGCACCGCCGCGATGGTCTTCTCGGCCTGGTCGAGAAAACGCACATCGCATTCGAACGCGCGCGCGCGGCCGCCCTCGGCACGCACGAGTTCGGCCGTCTGTTCCGCGCGCGGTAGGCGCACGTCGACCACCGCCACCGCGGCCCCTTCACGCGCGAACGCGAGTGCCGAATCGCGGCCGATGCCGGCGCCGGCGCCGGTGATCAGCGCGGTCTTGCCTTCGAGTTTGCCCATGTTGTCTCCCCTAAATGAGTGCGTATGAGGCCGCTTATCTCGCCTATCGTTCGCGCAAACGCTACGTCGATGTCGCCTGCCTGCGCGCGATCTCGGCGACGAACTCCATCGTCGCTTGTGTCGTCGGTGCGGCGTTCGGCACGACCGCGACGAAATCGGTGACACCGATTTCCGCATAGGCCGCAAGCCCGGCTTCGATGTCGGCTTCGCTGCCGATCACCGCGACGTCGGCCGGCGATGCGGCACCGCCGCGATCGAGCGTTGCGCGGTACGACGGCACTTGGCCGTACATCGCGAACGTCGTGTCGATCGCGTCGCGACCGGCGCCTGCATTCGCTGCGAGCAACGTCGGCACCATCGCGACGAAGCGCGGCGGCGGCCGTTTCGCGGTGCTCGCCGCGGCACGCATCGTCGGCACCGCGATGTCGCGCAGGAATTCGATGCCGCCCATCCACGTCAGCGTGCCGTCGGCGAGGCGACCGGCGAGCTTCAGCATCGCCGGACCGAGCGCGGCGACGATCACCGGCGGCTTCTTCGTGCCCGGCAGCGCGACTTGCGCGCTCACCGAATATTCAGCGCCCTTGTGCTGCACGCGTTCGCCCGCGAGCAGGCCGTTCAGGATCGTCAGGTAGTCGCGCATGTGCGGAATCGGTTTCGAGAAATCGAGCCCGAGCATGTCTTCGATCACGAAGCGGTGGCTCAAGCCGATGCCGAGCGCGAGACGGTTGTGCGTCGCGTCTTGTACGGTCAGCGCTTGCGTCGCGAGCGCCGTCGGATGGCGCGGGTACGTCGGCACGACCGCCGTGCCGAGTTCGATCGTCTGCGTCGCGCGACCGGCGAGCGCGAGCACCGTCAACGCGTCGACCGTGAACACTTGCGGCAGCCACACCGATGCGAACCCCGCCGCTTCGGCGGCGACCGCGCGCTCGACCAGCGCATTCACGCCGGCATTGTCGCCGGGCATCGAAAGCATCGTGCCGATGTGCATCGTCCCCTCCATTCCCCATTTGCGTTGCCAGCATACCCGGAACGCCGCGGCGCTAGGCGCCGCGGAACCGGGTTAGACTCAGGCGCCTTGGGGAGGAGTCGAACAGTGCCGATCAATACGCCGCTCCGGCATCCGGCGATGCCGACGTGAGCCCGCCGCCCGATGCGACTGCGCCGACCGCGATCGATCTGCCAGCGGCGCAGGCCGTCACGACGAACCCCGATCCGCAAGCCGCTTCGGTCGACGCGACGACGAAGCCGTGGGAGTTCGGCCGCCGCTATGCGTACGGCGCACTCGCGATCCTGCTCGGCGTCGGCACGTTCAACATCATCGATCGCACCGTCGTCAATTTGCTGTTGGTGCCGATCGGCCGCGATCTGAATTTGTCCGATGGACAGCTCGGCCTCTTCGCCGGGACTGCGTTCGGCATCTTCTATGCGCTCGCGCAAATTCCGATCGCGCGCATCGCCGATCGCCGTCCGCGCGCACAAATCATCTCGTTGGCGCTGACGTTCTGGAGCTCGATGACGCTGCTGCAGAGCACCGCGGTCGGGTTCGTGACGCTCGCGCTGACGCGTGCAGGAGTCGCGATCGGCGAAGCCGGCAGCGGTCCGGCATCGATGTCGATGATCGCGGATCTCTATCCGGCGGAGCGACGCACGCGCGCGTTCGCAATCCTCGCCGCGCAGGCGCCGTTCGGCGTCGCGATCGGCGCGCTCGTCGCCGGTTGGGCGCGTGAGGCATTCGGTTGGCGCGGCGCGTTGATGTTCGTCGGCGTGCCCGGTCTGCTCTTCGCGGTGCTCGTGTGGCGCAAGCTGCGCGAACCGACGCGCGGCTATTGGCAAACCGGGCCGACCGAGACGCCGGCCGACTTGCGCCAGACGATTCGCTTCCTGCTCGGCTTGCCCGCGTTCCGCCACACGTTGATCGGCTACACGATCGCCGTGACCGTCGCCGGCGCGCAGAGCTTCGACCCCGTGTATCTCGAACGCGTCTGGGAGTTCGCGCCGAAGCAGGTCGGCTCGCTGATCGGTGCCGCGGGTTTGCTGTCGGTCTGCGGCTATTACTTCGGTGCATGGATCTGCGATCGCATGATCGTGCGCGATGCGAGTTGGGCGCTGCGGCTGCCGGCGATGTTCCTCTTGCTCCATCTTGCGGTCGCGATCACGTATTACCTCGCACCGAACCGCGCAACCGTGGTCACGCTCGCGCTGACCGCGCCGTTCTTCCCGGCGATCCTACCGATCGTCCTCGCGACCGTGCAGACGCTGTCGCCGGCGACAATGCGAGCGCGTGCGACCGCGCTCGTGCTGACGGCTTCGACGTTGGTCGGTATCGGCTGCGGCGCGCCGCTCGCCGGCTATTTATCCGACGCGCTGACGCCGACGTACGGACCGCAAGCGATTCGCTACGCGCTCCTCGCCATCGTCGTCACCGGCTTGACGTGGACGATGCTGCACTTCTGGCTCGGTTCGCGAACGCTGACGCGTGATCTCGCCACGCGCGACGCGCGCGGCTGACCGCGTCGTTCCGCGACGCTGCCCGCGCGTCCGGTATCTTCAACGCGCCGGTGCGGCGCCGGAAACGCCGCCGTGTCCGAACGCCGGAGTCCTCGTGCGTCCCGATGTCACACGCGCGACGGTCGCGTGCGAATCTCCAGGAAGTGGCCGCTCGGATCTTCGAAATAGACGAGGCGGCCGTCGCCGATCCGATTCACTTCGTTCGGCCGGCGACGATACGGATCGGCCCAGTACGGTTGTTGGCGTTCGATGATCTTCGCGAACGATTCGTCGAACTGCGCCTCGCTGACGAGGAACGCATAGTGCTGCGTCGCGACGTTGCCGGTCGTGTTCATGAAGTCGACCGTCAAGCCATGGTCGAGCCGCAGCCGATGCAGCCGCCGAGTTGATCACGCAGTTCGGTGAGCCGCTTGATGCGCCGGTTCAGTTCGTCCTTCCAGCTCGCCGACAGTTTCTTCCACTCCGCCGCCGTCGGCGGACGATCGCTCGGCAATGCCGCCATCGCTTCGCGGATCGTCGCGAGCGGCACACCGGTGCGCTGCGCGACGCGAATCACCGCGACGCGCCGCAACACGTCGCGCGGATAGCGGCGCTGATTGCCGTTCGTGCGCACGCTCTTGATCAGCCCCTTCTTCTCGTAGAAGTGCAGCGCCGAAACCGCGACGCCGCTGCGCTGCGCGACTTGCCCGACGCTGAGCGCGTGGATCGAACGGGTCGCTGCGCGTTTCGCCATTGCAGTCTCCAATCTCGACATTGGTCGAGATTCTGTGCGAGGCGCTTGCAGGCGAGCAACGACTCGGTCCGGCAAGACAATTATTACGCCGCGTCGCAAGCGCCGCCGCCGGTGCGTCCGGTCACACGGTGCAGCACGCGACCGCGCAGCGAGGCGTCGTCTCGACCGTCTCACTTGACATCGCGCCGTCGAAATTCGTACCAAGACACTCTGTAGACGGGAGAGACACGATGGCGATCGTCGAAACGCGGCAAGGCAAGGTCGAAGGCGAAGAGGCGAACGGCTTGCTCGTCTTCAAGGGCATTCCGTTCGCGCAGCCGCCGGTCGGCGCATTGCGCTGGCGCGCGCCGCAACCGG
>DASRZO010000226.1:0-2439 GCA_035686405.1 Pseudomonadales bacterium
TTTCGCTGCGCAGCGCGATCTCCATCGAAAAATACGCGATGCGCGGTTCGTGAATGAACTCGCTGCTCACTCGAGCGACCACCTTGTGTTGCCGGATCCCGGCGCCATTATGAGGTGCTCCGTGACCTTTGCGGGCAACGCTCGAGAAGCCGACATGATCCGTTCTTGTCCCCACTGCGCGGCGAAGAATCGCGTGCCGCCGCGGCACCTCGCGAATCGCGGCCGCTGCGGCGCGTGCAAACGCGAGTTGCCGCCGCTCGCTGAACCGCTCGACGTCGACGCGCCGCAATTCGACGAGATCACGCGCGCGGCGGCGGTACCGGTGCTCGTGGATTTCTGGGCCGCGTGGTGCGGGCCGTGCAAGATGGCCGCGCCGGAGGTAACGAAGGCCGCCGCCAATCTCGCCGGGCGCGCCATCGTGCTGAAGGTCGACACCGAAGCGAACGGCGCGCTCGCTCAGCGCTACAACGTGCGCAGCATTCCCAACTTCGCGTTGTTCCGCGCCGGAAAGCTCGCGTGGCAGCAGCCGGGCCTGCTGAATCATCGTCAGCTGGAGCAGATCGTCCTGGGCGCCGGCTGAACACCGCGCTGCCGGCGCTAGACGACCGCGCCGCCCGCGGCGATCGATGCCTCGAGATCGATGATGCGCAACGTCGTCGACAGCAGGCTGTCGGGATTGAGGCTCAGCGAATCGATCCCGAGCCGGACGAGGAATTCCGCGACCTCGGGGAAGTCGGACGGCGCCTGGCCGCAGATGCCGCTGTGGCGCTTGTTGCGCCGCGCGCCCTCGACCGCCAGCTCGAGCATCTTCATGACGCCGGGATCGCGCTCGTCGAAATCGAACGCGACGGTTTCGGAGTCGCGGTCCACGCCGAGCGTGAGTTGGGTCAAGTCGTTGGATCCGATCGAGAAGCCATCGAAATGCTCGGCGAACGCATCGATCGAGATCACGTTGTTCGGAATCTCGCACATCACGTAGATCTCGAGCCCGTTTCGACCGCGTTCGAGACCGTGCTTCGCCATGCAGGCGAGCACGTTCTTCGCCTCTTCGACGCGCCGACAAAACGGAATCATCAGCTTCACGTTGGTGAGGCCCATCGATTCGCGCACGCGTTTCAACGCGGCGCACTCCAGCGCGAAGCCGTCCTCGTACGCCGGGTGCGCATATCGCGAGGCGCCCCTGAAGCCGATCATCGGGTTCGGTTCGGCCGGTTCGAAGTCCGCGCCGCCGAGCAGCTTCGCGTATTCGTTGGTCTTGAAATCGGACATTCGCACGATGACCGGCTTCGGATAGAAGGCGGCTGCGATCGTGCCAACACCTTCGCTGAGGCGCGCGACGAAGAATTCGGACGGTGTCGCATGGTCGCGCGCCAGCAATAGCAGCGCTTCCCGCACGCTCGGGTCGCGGATTCGCTCAGGATGCGCAAGCGCCATCGGATGCGCTTTCACGTACTCGGTGATGATGAATTCGAGTCGCGCGAGGCCGACGCCGTCGTTGGGAATGCCGGCGGTGCGGAACGCCACGTTCGGGTTGCCGAGATTCACCATCATCTGCGTGCGCGGCCGCACCAGATTCGCAAGATCGGTCTCGACGCGCTGGAACGGTACGGCGCCTCGATACACGCGCCCGACTTCGCCGTCGCAGCAGGCGACCGTGACGATTTCGCCGTCGGTCAACGCCTGGGTCGCGTCGCTGCAACCGACGACCGCCGGAATGTCGAGCTCACGCGCGACGATCGCGGCGTGACAAGTCCGGCCGCCACGATTGGTGACCAGCGCGACCGCTTCGCGCATCACCGTTCCCCAATCGGGTGTCGTCGTATCGGCGACGAGCACGTCGCCATGCTGGAACGCACCGAGTTCCGCGGGGCTGCGGACAATTCGCACCGGTCCCGTCGCAACCGACGTTCCGACGGCGCGCCCGCGGGTGATCGTTTCGCCGCTTCCGGTCAAACGATACTCGATCATCAGCGTGCCGTGACGCTGTGAGACCACCGTCTCGGGTCGCGCCTGCACGATGTACAGCCGACCGTCGCCGCCGTCCTTCGCGAATTCGATGTCCATCGGCGTCGGTCGCCCGGCCAATCGCGAGTAGTGCGTCTCGATCGCAACGGCGAGTTCGGCCAGACGCACGACGTCGGCGTCATCGATCGAATAGCGGTCGCGTTCGTCCTGCGACGTGACGACGTTGCGCGTCGTGTCGCCGCCGCGCGCGTAGATCATCTTGACCTTTTTCTCACCGAGCTTGCGCCGCAACACGTAGTGGTAGCCTTGCGCCAGCGTCGGCTTGTGCACGTAGAATTCGTCCGGCTCGACCGCGCCCTGCACGATGTTCTCGCCGAGACCCCACGACGACGTCACGAACACCACGTCGCGAAAACCCGTTTCCGTATCGAGCGTGAAGACGACGCCGCTCGACCCCAGATCGGCGCGGATCAT
>DASRZO010000227.1:0-3056 GCA_035686405.1 Pseudomonadales bacterium
CATCACCGGCTTCAATCTGAGCCTGCATCGCCGCGGCAAGCGCGACGATCCGCTGTGGGAAGTGACGAAGCTGTCGATGGAGCCGTTGGTCTCGCGCGCGCTCGATTTGCTCGCGTAGCCGCGACGCCGGTCACGACGCGCTTACCCATGTGCGGGTCTGTGCACCGACTCGATTGGTTGATCTTCGCGTTCGCGCGGCAACGCCGCTCAGCCGAAGCGATCGATCGCGACTAGCGTCCACACCACGACGACCGTACTCAAGCTGACGAACACGGCCGCGGAACCCATGTCCTTCGCGCGGCCGGCGAGTTCGTTGAGTTCCGGACTCGCGCGATCGACGATCGCCTCGATCGCCGAGTTGAGCAGTTCGGTCGCGAGCACGAACGCGAGCGTCGCGAGCAGCATCGCCGTCTCGGGCAGCGAGCGCCCCAGCCAAAATGCGGCCGGCGCGAACAACAGCGCGAGCACGGTTTCCTGCCGGAACGCCGACTCGACCCGCCAGGCGGCACGCAGACCTTTGATCGTGTAGCCGGTCGCATCGACAACGCGTCTGAACCCGGTCGCGCCGGGCTTCATTCGGCGCGCGCCGTCATGGGGCTGCCGCCGTCACTTGCGGGCGGCGCGATCAATGATGGTGGTCGCTGTCCGGACACGGACCCTGCTCGACTTGAATGGTCGAGTGGTCGATGCCGAAGTCCTTCAGCAGCACGTCTTTGATGCGGCCGACGGTGAGGTGCGCGTCGGTGCCTTCGGTGACCGTCGCGTGCAATGTCAGCAACGGCCGCTCGGTGGTCAGCGCCCACGCGTGCACGTGGTGAATCTCGACGACGCTGGCGACGCTTTCGGTGAGGCGCCGCTTGATCTGATCGAGATCGAGATGGTGCGGCACGCCTTCGAGCAGGATGTGGCCGGCCTCGATGACGACGCTGATCGCGCCGCGCAGCAGAATCGCCACGACGAGGAACGCGAGGATCGGGTCCGCGTACGGCCAGCCGAGGAGCAGCACGCTCGCAGCAGCCGCGATCGCAGCGACCGAGCCGAGCAGATCGCCGATGACGTGCAGTACCGCCGCGCGCATGTTCAGCGACGCCGCGGCCGTACCGTGCAACAGCCGCAACGCGATCAGATTGACGATCAATCCGATGACCGCGACGACCAGCGCCGGTCCGGCGACCATCGGCTGCGGCGTGCCGAGGCGTGAGATCGCTTCGATCACGATCCACGTGCAAAGCGCGAGCAGGCTCAAGCCGTTGACGAACGCCGCGAGCACCTGGAAGCGGTGGTAGCCGTACGACAGGTTGTCGTCGGTGTCGCGTCGCGACAGATGCACCGCGTACCAAGCGAGTGCGAGCGACGATGCGTCCAGGAACATGTGGCCGGCGTCGGCGACCAACGTCAGCGAATTCGCCATCCAGCCGACGACGGCTTCGACGCCCATGAACGCGACGATCATCGCGAGCGTGATCTTCAGCGTCCGCTCTTCCGTACCCCGTAGATCGTGCTGATGGCCGTGATGATCGTGACCGCCGCCGCGCGGTTCGTGCGGCGGGTGCTCGTGCGAGTGCGCGCGTGAGTGGTGCTCGTGTGCGGTCATGACGGCGATGCTAACCGACGCCCGAAGGGCGTTCCACGACGCACTTCGTAGCGAAACTGTCAGCTCAGCAGGCGTTTGATTTCGGCGACCGCGGCGATACCCGCGTCCGCGTCCGCGGCGACGGGCATCAGGTTGAACAAGCGGCAGCCGGCGTCGCGATAGGCAGCGAGCGCCTCTGCGACCGCGCCGGCGGTGCCGTACGGGCTGTACTTTTCGAACCGTTCGAACGGTACGCGGTAGAACTGCTGCATCGCCTTCGCGAGACGCGCTCGCGCGTGCGCACGGTCGTCGTCGATGCCGATCCACATCTGGATGCCGTTGTGTCGGGGTGCCGGACGATCGAGCGAAGCGGCTTCGATGGCGACGTCGGCGAGGGTCTGCGCGTAGCGCTGCGGCGTCGACCATATTCCGAGCCAACCGTCGCCGTACCGTGCGGTGCGCCGCAGCGATTGCTTGGCGCGTCCGCCGACCAGCAGCGGAATCGGCACGGACGGCTTCGGTTGGATCCACGCGCGTTCGAAATCGAAGAACTCGCCGTGATGATCGACCGGCTCGCCGTCGAGCAAGCGGCGTACGACGTCGAGCGCCTCGTCGGTGCGGCGGCCACGGGTGCGCGGATCGACACCGCACATCGCGACTTCGTTGCGGTCTTCGCCGCCGACGCCGACGCCCAAGATCAGTTGTCCCGGTGCCGATTCGGCGATCGTCGCGAGCTGTCGCGCGACCGTGACCGGATGGCGCAGCGCCAGCAGATAGACGCCGACGACGACCTTCAACTGCGGGCTTAGCGCCGTCAGCGTCGCCGCGTTGATCAGACCGTCCATGCCGGTGCCGACGTGAAAGCTCACGTGGTCCGCGACGAAGACGTGATCGATGCCGTTCGCGACGATCGAGTCGATGAAGCGCTGACGATCGCGATGAGGCGCGCGAAGGATCTCGGGAGCGGCGAGCGTCCCGACCGAGAGCGGAACGTCGCTCACGATTTGCGCAGGTTGCGCGCCATGCGGAACGCCGATTCCTGCCCGCTGTAGTAGCCGGCCAGGTAGTCGCGTTCGTGGTATCCGCGTTCGCGATAGAACGATCGCGCGCCGACGTTTCCGGCGCGCACTTCGAGCTCGATCCGGTGCACACCGGCGGTGATCGCGGTCTCTTCGAGCCAGTCGAGCAGGTTCGACGCGATGTTGCGTCGACGCGCCCGCGGCAGCACCGCGAGCAGCATCAAATGCGCGGTCTCGAGGCCGTACGTCATGATGCCGAACCCGAGCACGTCGCCGTCGCGATACGGTGACGGCGCCAGCGGATCCTGCTGGCGCAACGGTTGCACGCGCGCACACAGGGCGACGGATTCGGGATCTTGGATCAGCCCGCGGATCTGCGCGGTCTGCCAGCGCCACGCCAAGCCGTGCTCGATGTAGTCGCGCGACATGCGCGCGATCACGGGCGCCTCGGCGACGCGCGCGAG
>DASRZO010000228.1:0-6100 GCA_035686405.1 Pseudomonadales bacterium
CGGCGTGCCGGGCGAATTCACGGCGTACTTCAGCTGCGAACCGAAGCGATACGCGACGTGAATCGCGCCGTTTGGGCCGATGGCGATCGACGTGTCGCTGATCGAGGGTCCTTGATCGACCGTGACCGTCGCCCACTGGCCGGGACCGGTTCGCACCGCATGAGCAACGGCAGTGCCG
The DNA here is from genome assembly GCA_035686405.1 of Pseudomonadales bacterium. Lineage (GTDB taxonomy): Bacteria > Pseudomonadota > Gammaproteobacteria > Pseudomonadales > Azotimanducaceae > DATJGR01. Next base: position 179 of record DASRZO010000228.1, read on the forward strand.
CCGGCGGACTGCACCGTGAAAGCGATGTGCGGCGCGCCGTTGGCATCCAGCGCGAGCGACGCGTGACCACCCGGGCCGATGTTCTCGACCGTCCACGGCGTTCCCGAAGCCTGGTGGGCGTACTTCAGTACATGGTTCGTGTTGTCGAAGTAGACGACGTGAAAGTCGCCGTGGAATCCGATCTGCGATGCGAAGCCGACGTCTCTCGAGTTGTCGACGACTTCCTGTATCCAGGCGGCGCTTGCCAACGGCGGCAACCCGCCGACGGCGAATAGCACGATTGAAACGACGCAACGTTTGAAGAGCGTTTTCATGATGGGTCTGCTGTATTCCTTGTTGTTTGGCGTTGGATGAGTCGACTCAAGGATTCACGTGCCATTCGCACGTGATCGAGCCGGTCGGGCCCGCGGGCTGCATGAAGCCCCATTTGTGCGACGAGTCGACGGGGAACTGATTCGTCGAATCGACGTGCGTCAGGTTTCCCGGCGCGGAGATCGAGCCGTACATGAATTCGAACGCTTCCGCGTTGATCGGCCCAGGTTGCTGCCCGTTCAACATTTGCGAACCGGTGATGCCTCCGGCGACGCGCGCCTGCGTTTCGAACTGCTGGATCAGCCAAGTGCCGCTCGGCAGCTTCTGCGTACTGAGATGCAAGTTCGCGCCGGCATTGATGGTCCATTGCGCGCTGCCGGTGCTCGTCGTGCTGGAACCACTGCCGCTCGTCGACCACGCCATCGGGTATTGCTTCGTCGCGCCGACCATCGCGGCCGGACCGGTGACGACCCAACGCTGCACTTCGTGCTGGGTATAGCCGCCGCCATTGATGTCGATCACGCACTGCCCGCCGTTCGTCGGCGCGGGCGGCGGAGGTGGCGGAGGCGGGGGCGTCATCGTGCCGCCGGTGGGTGTACTCGAGGTACCGCCCCCCAACGCGATCTGTTTGTTGTTGCCGAGCTCCTTGCCGGTCACGCCGGGCGCCAGCGTGCGCGTTGGGTTGAAGTCGACGACCACCGCGAAGGCCGTCACCGTTCCCGGACTCGGATGGATGTGATCCTTCGCGCGCGCTTCCCACACCGTCGTCGGCCCTTGGTAGTTCGGGAACATCGCAGTCAGCAACAACCCGTCGCCGTTCGGATCCGCCGGCACTGCTTGCGCACCGCCACCCGTGATCAATCCGGGCCCGCAATTCGCCGGCACTTGCACCGTCGGCTTGGAACTCACCCCGCTCGTCGCTTTGGCGACGCACATCGTCGGCGTCGGCGTCGTGCTCGGGTTCACCGGCCGGACGCCGATGACGAACGCCGTCAACGAAGCCGGATTCGGAATGTCGTGGTCCTTCGACGTGCAGACCCATTGGTTGAACGCGTTCGTGCCCGGCGCTTGTACCGGAAAGGAACCGGTCAACATGTTGCCGGGCGCATTGTCCGGGTTGTTGACCAAGCAGCCGCCGCCGGTCATTACCCAACCCGGCGGCAATGTCACCGTCGCGGTCGGGTGCGGCGCGACTGCGCCTTGCTGAAAGAACTGCTGAATCACGTATTGATTCGGCGGCGCGACCAGCACGGCCGAGAACGCCGTGATGCTCGCCGGATCGGGCTGTTCGTGGTCCTTCGAGTTCACGTACCACCAACCCGTGTTGTTGGTCTCGAGCGCCGCGAACGGATAGCTGTTCACGACCAAGTTGCCCGCGCCGGTGTAGTTCACGAGCACACCCCCGCCCAGGATTTGGCCCGGAGATCCGTCGCCAACGCTTGCAAACGGGTGCGGCGCGACAGCGCTCGTGGATTGCTGGTAGCCAACGGTGACTTGCGCGGACGTCGCGACGCTCGTCGCGAGACTGCATGCCGCAGCCAACATTGCATATCGACGTGATCGGCGCGAAGCGCCGCGTTTCGTATCGTTCATCATGCCTCCTCGTAGAAGTTCTCAATCAACGCGAACGTGTGTCGCTCCCCCACGGCGTACGGTTCGAAATTCTTGGCGACCGACTGAAAACGTCGTTCTCTGGAGGCTGGGTACTGCGGGCGGTCCTTGATCCTTCCCAAAACATTGGACACGAGCGCTGGATGCTAGCCGACGCACCTACGTCCGTCGACGTCGAAGGCATCGGACGGCGCGAAGCGATCATCGGTGTGGCCCCGCTCGCGCCGCCAACGACGCATCGCCCCGGCCTGCAACAATCACGTATGCTCGACCGCTACACGTCCGCCGGTTCGTCGCATGCAGCAGTCGCCCCCTGCCCCGCTCGTCCGCAAGCTCGATCTCGGCACGAAGCTCTACTACGGCTTCGGTTCGGTGGCAGTCGGCATCAAGAACAACGGCTACAGCTACTTCGTGTTGTTCGTGTACAGCCAGGTGCTCGGCTTGCCGGGCTGGATGGCCGGGCTCGCGCTCAACATCGCGCTCGTGTTCGATGCAATCCTCGACCCGCTCGTGGGGTACGTGTCCGATCGCTGGCGTTCGCGCTGGGGCCGCCGCCATCCGTTCTTGTACGCGTCGGCGATCCCGATTTCGTTCATGTATTTCTTCCTGTGGAATCCGCCGGCCGGGCTGACGCACCTGCAGCTCTTCTTCTATCTATTGCTGTTGTCGATGGTGATCCGCGCCGCGATCACCTGCTACGAGACGCCGAGCGCGTCGCTCGGGCCGGAACTCTCCGGCGACTACGTCGAGCGCAGCGCGCTGCTGTCGTATCGCTACTTCTTCGGTTGGTTCGGCGGATTGACGACGTACAACTTGGTTTGGTTTTGGTTCGCGCCGGGTCACGTCGACGCAACGTATCCGGACGGCCGACTCAATCCGGAGACGTGGACGGTGTACGGCTTGGTCGCGTCGATTTTGATGTTCATCGCGATACTGACGACCGCGATCGGCACGCACCGCCACATTCCGTATCTGATCCAACCGCCGCCGGCCACGAAGTTCGACGCACGCAAACTCTTCGGCGAACTGAAGCAAACGCTGCTGTCGAACCGCTCGTACTTGTATCTCTTCGTGTCGGGCATGGTCGCCGCGGTCGCCGCCGGCATCGAGACCGCGTTCAGCATCTATTTCGACAGCTACTTCTGGGAGCTGACGACGCGCGAGATGTTGATCCGCGGCTGTTGCATCTACGTCTCGCCGATCATCGGCCTCGCGATCGTGCCGTATTTCACCGAACGGCTCGGCAAGAAGGCGACCGTGATCAGCGTGTGGGCATTTCAAACCGTCTTCACCGTCGCGCCGTTCTTGCTCCGGCTCGTCGGCTGGTTTCCGGCGAACCACAGCCCGTGGCTGCTGCCGGTGCTGTGCATCCACGTGATCGTCAACGTCTCGCTGATCATCTTGGTCGGCGCGACGTTGTCGTCAATGGTGTTCGACCTCGTCGAAGACATTCAGCGCGAGACCGGACGGCGCGAAGAAGGTTTGCTCTTCTCCGCGCGCAGCTTCGCCGACAAAGCGGTGACCGGCCTCGGCATCACGATCGCGGGCGCCATTCTGTCGATCATTCAATTCCCGGAACGCGCGGCGCCCGGCGCGATTCCGGACGCGACGCTGGCGAAGCTCGCGCTGTACTACACGCCGCTCGCGCTCGGCTTCTACCTCATCGCGGTATTGCTCGTCCGCGGCTACACGCTGACGCGATCCGATCACGAGAAGAACCTGACCGTCGTCGCGGTCGCGTCGGCGAAGACGTAGCGATGGGCGAGACGGCGATCCCTGCGAGCGGTTCGTTGCCGTTGCTGACGGATCGGCTGATGTTGTCGCCTCTGAAAATCTCGCTGGTGCTCGGCTTATCGTTCTTCTTCGGACTCGCGTTCGAGCGTTTCTACGCGACGTCCGAACTGCGCAGCCGACCCGGCGGCATCCGCACGTTTCCGCTGATCGCGTTGTCCGGCGCGTTCCTTTACGCGCTCGAACCGCACTATTTGATCGCCTATTGCGTCGGCCTCGCGGTGCTCGGCATATGGCTGTATCCGTTCTACGCCGCCGAGGTCGCGCGCGAAGAGAACGCCCCGAACGATCGCGCCGCGATGCCGGACGGATCGATGGTGCCGATCTGCAACCTCGTCGTGTACGTGCTCGGTCCGGTCGCGCTCGCAATGGAGCCGTGGATCGCGTTCGGTCTCACCGTCGCCGCGGTGCTGTTATTGCAGGCACGCGATCGCTTGCATCAGCTCGCGCAAACGGTGTCCGGGCCGGAGATCATCACGCTCGGCCAGTTCCTGATCCTCACCGGCATCGTCCTGCCGCTGCTGCCGAACGAACCGGTCACGCCGCTGACGCCGATCACCCCTTTCCAAGTTTGGTTGGCGGTCGTCGTCGTGTCGTCGCTGTCGTACGGCAGCTACGTACTGCAAAAGCTGTTGTCGGGCCAGCGCAGCTTGCTCGCCACGTCGCTGCTCGGCGGCATGTATTCGTCCACTGCAACGACCGTCGTCCTCGCAAAGCGTCTTCGCGAGAACGTCGCAGCCGCGAATCGGTATCAAGCGGGCATCGTGCTGGCGACCGCGCTGATGTATCTGCGGCTGCTGATCGTCGTCGCGATCTTCAACACCCGCATCGCGCGCGAATTGGCGGCGGCGCTGCCGCTGTTGAGCGTGCTCGGCGTCGCGCTCGCCGGCGCGTGTCTGCGTCTCGGTCATCGCGACACCAGCGTCGAGACCGGCGCGGCGCCGCCGCCGTCGAACCCGCTCGAACTCTCCGCCGCGCTGATCTTCGCGGTGCTGTTCGTCGTGACGTCGGTGGTGTCGGCGTGGGTGATTGCGTCGTTCGGCGACGTCGGCGTGTATTGGCTCGCGAGCATCGTCGGCGTCAGCGACATCGATCCGTTCGTCCTCAGCATCGCGCAAGGCGGTGCATCCGGGATGACACCGCACACGGCGGCGATCGCGATCCTGATCGCCGCATCGTCCAACAACGTGTTGAAGGCGATCTACTCCGTCAGTTTCGGCGGTTGGCGCAGCAGCACGCCGATCGTCGCCGCGCTGATCGGGCTGAGTCTCGGCGGTCTCGCCGCGAGCGCGTGGATGATGGCGCACCGCTGATGCAGATCGTGCTGCACGCGGTCGCACCGACGGATACGACTTCAGGGGGAACCGCGAGTTGACCAAGTCGCCGAAGGTTCCGCACTACAAGAAGACGCTGCGGGCGTTGCAGATCGAGCTCGTGAAGCTGCAGAAGCAAGTCATCGCGTCGCACGCGAAAGTGCTCGTCATCGTCGAAGGCCGCGATGCCGCCGGCAAGGACGGCGCGATCAAGCGCATCGTGCAGCACTTGAGCCCGCGCGAGACGCGCGTCGTCGCGCTCGGCAAACCGTCCGACCGCGACAACAGCGCGTGGTACTTCCAACGCTACACGCCGCATCTTCCCACCGCCGACGAGATCGTGTTGTTCAACCGCAGCTGGTACAACCGGATGGGCGTCGAGCGCGTGATGGGCTTTTGCACCGACGCGCAATACGACGAGTTCGTCGAGACGGTGGCCGACTACGAGCATTTGCTCGTGCGATCCGGCATCCATCTCTTCAAGTACTACCTCGACATCAGCGAGGACGAGCAGCGCGCAAGGCTGAAAGACCGCCGTATCGATCCGCTGAAGCAATGGAAAATCAGTCCGATCGACGACGCGGCGCTGGCGCACTGGCGCGACTACAGCCGAGCGCGCGACGCGATGTTCGCGCACACGCACCACGCCGTCGGGCCGTGGCACGTCGTCCGCGCGGACCGCAAACGCGCCGCGCGTTTGAACTTGATCAAGGATTTGCTGTACCGGCTCGACTACAAAGGCAAGGACGCAGCGCTGGTAGCGCCCGATCCGAACGTCGTTTTCCAATACGACGCGCGCCATTTCGAGGGCGGCATGATCGCGCCCTAACGGTTGGGCTAAGCTACACACGCACGTCCGCCCACGATACGGAGGTCCGCATGGGTTTCGGTACGC
>DASRZO010000229.1:0-4275 GCA_035686405.1 Pseudomonadales bacterium
GCGGCTGCGTGAAACCGTTGGCCCATGCGGCCGTAGCCCGCGTTGTTCGGGTGCAGGTGGTCGGGCAGGTCCGCGACGTCTGCCGCGCCGAAGAGTTCGAGCCCGTCGAGGTAATGCAGGTTCGCGTCGCCGTGTTTGCGCCGGACCTCGACGACGTCGCGGATGATCGCGCGCATCTGCACGAGCGTGAGGCTGCCGGCGCGCACCTCGTCGTGGCCCGGCAGCGTGACGAATTCGCCGGCCGCGTTCGGAATCGTCGGGCCGGGCCGCTCTTCGGCCGACGGACAGTAGATCGGCGACGCGACCAGGAACGGCGTGTTCGGTTTGCCCTCGCGGATCGTGTCGATGAAACCGTGCAGCGCGGGCGCGAACGTGCGTTCCTTCAGCGAGTCGGCGTTCACGACGTTGATGCCGACCTTGAGGCTCAACACGTCGGCGCGTTCGTCGCGCATCGTGCGGGCGACGAATTGGTCGAGGTGGCAGTTGCCGCCGAGGCCGAGGTTCAAGAGTTCGACGTCGGCGAGCCGCGCCGCGATCGCGGGCCACGTTTGCGTCGGGCTCGACGCCTCCATGCAATGGCTGATGGAACTGCCGTGGTGCAGCCAACGGCGGCGCTGACGAGCGCGCTTGGGCTCGATCCTCGCACCGTCGTCGATGCGCAGACCGCGCATCTCCACGATCGCGTTCGCCGGCAGCCACAGCTCGCATTGCTTCATGCCGGGCCGCAGGTCCGCGAAGCGAACGGTGCCCGGTTCGCCGCGCACGCGCGTCGCCTTCCCGCGATCGCGCAGATCGATTTTCAGGCGATCACCGCTCTCGGTCGTGACGATGTGTGCCGGGTCGGCGTCGACGACGAGGTCGAACGCGGCCGGCAGCGGCGGCCGCGCGATCTCGATGCGCGTCGGCAGCACGTCGATTTCGATCGTGCGCGAGTCGGTTGCGAATTCGAGCCGCACGCCCGACGGCATCGTCAGCACGATCTCCATGAAGAGCGGCACTTGCGGCCGCGTCCAATTCGGCAGCCGCCGCGGCACGAGCCCGGTCGGCCGGCGATCGAAATCGAACGCGCCGACCCAACGAACCGGACCGCCTTCGAGAGGCACGTTTTGCACGATCGTCAGTCCTCGCAAGGGTGCCGCAGCTTAGCCAACGCGTCGGGCGATTGACCAGGGAACATTTGTTCAAGACGGCGTCGGCCGTGCGTGGCATCGTTGCCGCTTCGAGATCGAGGCGGCGACGGCAACATTGGAGGCGAGCATGGCGGTCGAATTGGGTTACTTCACACTGCCGGTCAAGAACCTCGCGAACGCGCAGCGCTTTTACGGCCCGCTATTCGGCTGGGAACTCGAAGAGAGCGGCCATGTTGCGAACACGAAGTTCCCGCTCGGCGTCAGCCCCAACGGGCCCGCTGAGTTGCCGTTCGTGTACTTCCGCGTCGCGAACATCGACGCGGCCGCCGCGCGGGTGGTCGAACTCGGCGGCGAAGTGCGCGAACGCCACGTGTACAAATCGGGACCGAACGCCGTCTGCGCCGATCCGGACGGGACGGTGTTCAGCCTGTGGCAGCCCGCGCCGGGATACGAGTGATGCGTCAGTAGATGTCGGGGACCATCAGCTCGGGCGCGATCGGCCGGCGAGTGTAGTCCTCGTGCCGAACACGTTCCGGCAACGACACCGGTTCGCGTTCGATCTCGTAGTAGTCGAACTGCGACAACAGGTGTGCGATGCAGTTGAGCCGCGCCTTCTTCTTGTCGACGGCGTGCACGATCCACCACGGCGCTTCCGGGATGTGCGTGCGCTCGACCATCGCTTCCTTCGCACGCGTGTAGTCTTCCCAACGCCGTCGCGATTCGAGATCCATCGGGCTCAGCTTCCACTGCTTCAGCGGATCGTGGATACGGCTCAAGAAGCGCAAGTGCTGCTCGTCGTCGGTGATCGAGAACCAGTATTTGATCAGCGTGATGCCCGACCGCACCAGCATCTTTTCGAACTCCGGAACCGAGCGGAAGAACTCCTCGTATTCGGCGTCGGTGCAGAAGCCCATCACGCGTTCGACGCCGGCGCGGTTGTACCAGCTGCGATCGAACAGCACGATCTCGCCGGCTGCAGGCAGGTGCGCGGCGTAGCGTTGGAAATACCACTGCGTGCGTTCGCGATCGTTCGGCGCCGGCAACGCGGCGACGCGACAGACGCGCGGATTCAGCCGCTGCGTGATGCGCTTGATGACGCCGCCTTTGCCGGCGGCGTCGCGGCCTTCGAACAGGATCACGACCTTGCGTTTGGTCGCGACGATCCAATCCTGCAGCTTCACCAGCTCGCCTTGCAGGCGGAACAGTTCGCGGAAATAGAGTTGGCGCGCGTTCTTCTCGTCGTCGCCGCGTGGGCGCAAGTCGAAGTTCGCGATCTCGTCGAAGCGCCGGTCCTCGATTTCCATTTCGAGTTCTTCGTCGTAGCTGTCCAGCAATTCGCGGTGCAGGCGTTGCAGCAGCTCGTCGCCGTTGGGCAAGGTCGGTTTGTCCATCGAAGGTGGGTCCGGCAGCGGGGTCTGCACACGCTGCCGAAGCGATATGACGCTTGTATGACGTCTAGCTGGGCGACGTGCCGCCGCGGGCGACGCGATCGCGGCGATTGCGCGCCGTCGGTCGTCCGCCGACGCAGCGGCCGACGGTTACGACAACTCGTGACTGCGCGCGAGATCGCTCTTCAGGTCTTTCGCTGCCAGCGTGTAGAACACCGTCGATAGCACGTTGAAGATCAACACGCTGACGAGCGCCCAGCGCAGCGCGTGTCCGGCGTCGAGTCCCGCGTACGCGTGCAGCACGTCCGACGTCGCGCCGACGAACAGCGGTCCAAGACCCATGCCGATCAAATTCAGGATGAACAGCAAGATCGACGCGGCGAGCGCACGCATGCGCAGACCGACGAGACCTTGTGCGAGCGAGAACGTCGGGCCGAGGTAGTACGAGCCGAGGAAGCTCGGCACGGCGGCGATCCAGAACGCGAGCGCCGGGTCCGGCAACACGTAGAACGACGTCGAGAACGGCACGGAGATCAGCGTCGCGAGCGCGGGCAGCCACACGTACCAACGCGGGTCGCGTTGGCCGAGGCGGTCCGCGATGTAGCCGCCCGACGCGGTGCCCAGAATACCGGCGAAGCCGAGCCAGAAGAGCGCCTGGCCGATAGCGGTCGTATTCATGCCGTGCACGCGCTGGAACAGGCTCGGAATGAACGGACCGACGCCGTAACCGACGAGCGCGTGCAAGCCGCCGCCGATCGTCATGTAGCGGAAGCTCTTGCGCGACCACAGCGCCTTGAACACGTAGCCGACCGGCGGCGCGGCCGCGCGCGCGTGTGCCGCTTGTTCGGAGAACCCGCGCGCCGGCTCGCGCACGGTCAATCGCAACAGCAGTGCGATCGCGACGCCGGGCAAGCCCACGACGATGAACGCCGTGCGCCAGTCGATCGCTTCGTTGAGGTAACCGCCGGCGAGGCTGCCGATCATCGTGCCGACCGGAATGCCGAGGGCGTAGATGCCGAGCGCGGTTGCGCGGCGCTCGACGGGGAAGAGGTCCGAGATCATCGAGTGCGACGGCGGGCTGCCGCCGGCTTCGCCGACTGCGACGCCGATGCGCGCCAGCAGCAGGTGCCAGAAGTTCTGCGCGAGCCCGCACCCGGCCGTCATCGCGCTCCACACGGTCAGGCATACCGCGACGATGTCGCGGCGGTTGCGCGTGTCGGCGAGGCGCGCGATCGGAATACCGAGCGTCGTGTAGAACGCGGCGAACGCGAGGCCGCCCATCAATCCGATCTGCCAGTCGTAGAGCTTCAGGTCGTCTTTGATCGACTGCGCGAGGATGTTCAGGATCGACCGGTCGATGAAGTTGAACACGTAGACGACGAACAGCACGGCAAGCACATATCCCGAGTACCACGCCGACGGCCGTACTATGCCGCGCTGCCCTGCGGCGGCGTTCGGTTCGGACATGTCGAATGGCTCCCCTCGGCTGGTGGTCGATCGACGCGGTCGGCGCGCGCCGTCGGAGACTATGCCGGCGGCAACGGCGATTCGCCACCTTCGCAGCGCGCGATCGCGGCGGATTCGGGCGCGTCATCCGATATCGACGGCGGTGATACAGTTTGCCGCTCGATTCAAGAGGCGACGGACTTCGACATGACGAACATCACCGTGACGGCATTCAAATGGGTGCCGCCGATCGTGCAGGGGCTGGTGCGCGATCTGCGCGTGCGCTGGGCGCTCGAAGAGGCCGGCATTGC
>DASRZO010000230.1:0-3669 GCA_035686405.1 Pseudomonadales bacterium
GCTCCGGGTGAGTAGTACAGTTTCATGACGTGACTCCAGTCGGTTTTGCGAAAGACGGCCACGCTACGTCTTTCGGCCCTCGCCGTCCACGCAGGAACGCCGCCCCGCCCGGCGATCGCAACGCGTCGAACGACGCCGTCGATCCGTGTTACGTGCTCGCTGCGGACACGGCGAAGGCGACGCAAGGGGGATGGACGCCGGCGCGGCCGTGTAGTTGCGCAGCACGGCGATGGGGCTGCTGCTCATTCACGAACCGCCGTCGCCGCAGCGGCGCAGAGTGCTCCGATTCGGCGCCGATTCGACACCGCTCGGCGCAAACCGAATGTCGTCGAGGTACTGTCGCGTTCGCTAACGAGGTAGTTCCGCCGCGCCGCCGTTCGCCGACCACCGTTCGGCATCGACCGGTGCTGGCGGCGCCGCGCGCGCGAGCAGCAGATACATCGCCGGGGTCACGATCCGCGCGATCAACGTCGAACTGACGAGGCCGCCGATCAGCACCATCGCGAGCGGCGAATACAGCGGCGAGCGTTCGAACACGAGCGGCGCGAGCCCGCCGATCGCAGTCGCCGACGTCAGCAGCACCGGCAAGAAGCGAATTTCGCCGGCGCGTTCGATCGCTTCGCGCAGTTCCACACCGCGCGCGCGTTGTTGATTGGCGAATTCGACGAGCAAGATCGAGTTCTTGATCTCGATGCCGACCAATGCAACGAAACCGATCACCGCGGTGAACGACAACGACTCGCCGGCGAGCGCGAGCGCAATCAGGCCCCCCATGATGCCGAACGGCACGACGAACGCGACGACCGCCGTCGTCGAGAACGAGCGAAACTCGAGCAGCAGCACCGCCATGATTCCGAAAAGCGCCACCAGGACCGCGGGCAGCAATCCGCCGAAGCTGCGTTGCTGCGCTTCGGCCGCGCCGCCGAAACTCAACGAATATCCCGCCGGCAACCGCACCGACTCGAGCCGTTGCGCGACCGCGCGCGTCACCGCCGACGTCAGCCGACCGAACTGCGTGTACGCGCGAATCGTCACGGTGCGTTCGCGCTCGAACCGATCGATGCGCGCCGGCCCGGACTTCAGTTGCGGCCGCGCGAGATCGGCGATCGGCGTCGCCGCACCGCGATCGTTCCACACGTACAAGCGGTCGAGGTCGGCGACCGTCATCACGTCGCTGCGCGGCGCGCGCAACACGATCGGATACGAGTCGCCGATCGGGTCGCGAAACGCCGCCACCGTCGCACCGCCGATCGCGATCCGCAGCGTCTGATCGACCGCGCCGGCCGGTACGCCGCGCAAATTCACAGCTGCATCGTCGATGTTCATGTCGAGGTCGACCAGTCGCGCTGCTAACGGATTCGTCACGTCGCGCGTACCGGGGGTTGCACGCACGATGCGCTCGACGTCGCCGGCGATCTGCGCCAGCGCTTCGATGTCGGGGCCGCGTATTCGCACTGCAATCGGCGCTTCGATCGGCGGGCCGTTCTCGAAACGCCGTACGTTGAAGCGCGCGCCGGGATATTCGTTCAGCTTCGTGCGCAGCGCCTCGAGCGTCGCGTGACCGGATTTCGGCTCCCAATGCGCGAAGCGCGTGTAGATCGAGCCGACGTTCGACTGCTGCTCTTCCGGGATCACGTTGTAGTAGATCTGCGGATTGCCGCGACCGGTGTTCGCGAAACGCCAAACGAATTGCGGGTCTTGCGCGAGCAAGCGGTCGGCATACAAGACCGCACGATCGGTCTCGCTGACGGCGCTGCCTTGCGGCAGCTCGACGTCGATCAGGAAATAGGGGCTGTCGTTCTCTGGAAACAAGCTGAAGCCGAGCCGCGGCACGAGCAGCAACGACGCGCCGAACAACGCCAGCCCGGCGACGACCGTCGCCTTCGGCCAACCGAGCGCCACGCGCAGCGCCGGTCGATACACGCGGTGGATCGCGCCCATCACGACGTCGAGTACCGCGTTCGCGTGGCCGGAACGGCCGAGCATCCGGCTCGCGAGAAACGGCACGATCGTCAGCGACACGACGAGCGACGACGCGATCGTGCAGACGACCGCGACCGGCAACGAGCGGATGAAATCGCCGGCGCCTTCCGGCAACGACATGAGCGGCACGAACGCGAGCAGCAGCGTCGCGGTGCAGCCGATGACCGCGACGTTGATCTCCGCCACGCCCGCGATCGCCGCGTCGCGCGGCGACAGCCCTTCGCGCAGCCGCCGCGCGATGTTCTCGGTGACGACGATCGAATCGTCGACCAGCAACCCGAGCGCGAGCACGAATCCCGCGATCGACAACTGGTTCAACGAAAAGCCGAAGAACTGCAGCGCGACGACGCCCATCGCGAGCGACAGCGGAATCGACATCATCACGACGAGCGACGCGCGATAACCGAGCGGCAACAGCGTCAGCAGCACGAGCGCGATCGCGAGCATGAAGTCGCGCGCGAGCGAGCCGAGCCGGTGCTCGACCGTCTCCGCTTGATCGAACCCGCGCTCGAGGCGGATCTCCGGCGGCAACCGCGGCGCGAATCCGTCGACCTGCGCGCGGATGCCGTCGATCACGTCGAAGACCGTGACGCCGAGCTTCGCGCGCGCCGTCACGAAGAGCGCGCGTTCGCCGTCGAACCGCGTGATGTGGCGGAGCTCGTCGTTCGCCCACGCGACGTCGGCGACATCGCCGACGGTGACGACCGAACCGTCGCGCGCGCGCAGCACGACGCTGCGGATCTGGTCGAGGTTTTCGAACGATCCCGCCGCTTCGACGTTGAAGCGCCGGCCGCCGGATTCGACGGCACCGATCGGCGCATCGAGCCCTTCGCGCGCGAGCGCGTCGGCGACTGCCGTCAGCGGCAACCGATACGCCGCGAGCTTGTCGAGATCGGCGGCGACCCGCACTTCGGCCGCCGGTACGCCCCAGACTTCGGCGTGCTGCACGCCCGGCGCGCGCTCGATCGCGTCGCGCAGCCCGCGCGCGTACGCCTCCATCTGCCGATACGACGCGGTCGAACTGACGAGCGCGAGTTGCACGACGTTCGCTTGCGCCGGATTGCGCCGATCCGCTCGCACCAGTGTGACGCCGTTGGGCAACGTCGGGCGCACGACGTTCAGCTCGCGCACCACTTCGTCGTACTTCTTCTCCGGATCGCTGCCGTAGATGAACTCGATGCCGATCGTCGCGACGCCGGCGCGGCTCGCCGACGTGATCTGGCGGACGTCGTCGAGTCCGTTCAGCGCATTTTCGACCGGAATCGCGATCAGCCGCTCGACCTGCTCGGCGTCGGCGCCCGGCAGCACGACGACGACGCCGACCGCCGGAAAGCGCGTCACCGGATCTTCCGATTTCGCGATGTTCTTCACCGCACTCGCGCCGAGGGCGACGAGCAGCGCGAACAACACCAGCGTCAGTTGCCAGCGGTCGACGAAGAAGCGGGTGAGCGCCGTCACGAGGCTGTCACGTGGCTTTCGGGGAAATCACGATGCGATCACGAACCGGTTCGGAGGCGGCGGCGATGCGAACGCCCGCCGCGCGTCAGCCGGACTCGCCGATGCGTACCGGCTCGCCGTCGCGCACGTAGGCGGCGCCGGCCGCGACGACCCGCTCGCCCGCGGTGAGACCCGAGATCACCAACACGCCGTCGCGGGCGAGTCCGGCGGTCTGCACCGAACGGCGGT
>DASRZO010000231.1:0-8446 GCA_035686405.1 Pseudomonadales bacterium
GCTCGATGCTGCCGTCGATGCGTGCGCGCGCGAACGCGGCGTATCGATCGCCGAGCAGAAGATCGACGAGATTCCGTACGATTTCGTGCGCAAACGCCTCAGTATCGTCGTTGGCGCACCGAGCGGCGCGCAGTCGGACGCGACGCAGTCGGTTGCGGGCGGATCGAATTCGGGGCAGCCGAAAACGGCGCTGTTGATTACCAAGGGGGCACTGACGCATGTCCTCGACGCGTGCGACCGGGTGCGCTGGGACGACGCCGACGCGCCGCTCGACGACGCCAAGCGGGCCGCGATCGAGCAGTTGTACGGCGACTGGAGCGAACGCGGCTATCGCGTGCTCGGCGTCGCGACGAAGCACGTCGAAGGGCACGCGGCGACCTTTTCGCGCGTGGACGAAGCGAACCTGACGTTCGCGGGCTTCCTGCTGTTCTTCGATCCGCCGAAGGCGGGGGTTCCCGAGGTGATCGCGGACCTCGCGGCACGCGGCGTGGGTCTGAAAATCATCACCGGCGACAATCGCAAGGTCGCGCGCCATGTGGCCGAAGCCGTGCATCTACCGGTCGACGCCGTCTTGACCGGACCCGAACTCGCGGCGATGCGCGACGAGGCGCTGTGGCATCTGGCGGAGCGCACGACGGTGTTCGCCGAGGTCGATCCGAACCAGAAAGAGCGCATCATCCTCGCGCTCCGTAAGACCGGCCACGTCGTCGGCTACATGGGCGACGGCATCAACGACGCGCCGGCGTTGCACGCCGCCGACGTCAGCGTGTCGGTGGACAACGCCGTCGACGTCGCAAAGGAGGCCGCCGACTTCGTGCTGCTGCGGACGGATCTGTCGATCTTGCGCGAAGGCATCGACGAGGGCCGCATCACGTTCGCGAACACGTTGAAGTACATCCTCACGTCGATCAGTGCGAACTTCGGCAACATGTTCAGCATGGCCGGCGCCTCGGTGTTGTTGCCGTTTCTGCCGCTGCTGTCGTCGCAGATCTTGCTGAACAATTTCCTCGCCGACATCCCGGCGACGACGATCGCCGGCGACAACGTCGACCCGGAATGGGTCGCCGCGCCGCGGCGCTGGAATGCGACGTTCATTCGCGACTACATGGTGGTGTTCGGTCTCGTCAGTTCGCTGTTCGACTACCTGACGTTCGCGGCACTGCTATTCGTGTTCCATGCCGCCGCCGAGACGTTCCGCACCGGCTGGTTCATCGAATCGTTGCTGACCGAACTCGTGATCGCGCTGGTGGTACGCACGCGCCATCCGTTCTATCGCAGCCGGCCGTCGACGCTGTTGTTGGCGGCGACGGCAGCGGTGGTGGCGGTGACTTTGCTGTTGCCGTACGCGCCGTTCGCCGAGACGTTCGGCTTCGTGCCGCTGGCGCCGGCGCTGCTGGCGTCGATCATCGGCATCACCGCGTTGTACGTGTGTGCCGCGGAACTCGCGAAGAGATATTTCTTCGCACGAGCCCGCCGGGTGTTCTGAACGTCGCGTCGGTTCGCGTCGGTTCGCGTCAGGCAGCGGGCAGTCGGCGTTCGGTGCGAAGCCACGCGCGACCGATGAGGCAATGGACGACGATTGCGCACGTACCGTCGAAGAACAGCGCGTGGCGCACGCCGAACACCGTCACGGCGGCGCCGGTGAGGAGCCCGCCGACCGACGCGCCGCCGCGCACCGCGAGCATGAAGAGACTCACCGAACGGCCGCGGATCGCGACGGCAGCGGCGGACTGCAGCAGCGTGTTCGCGGTGGCGTTGCTCGCGGTCATCGCCATGCCGGCGACCACGAACAGCGCCGGCAACGCGTTCGCCCACGGATCGAGCGCTGCGGCGACGACGACCGAACCGTAGAGCGCCGCGCACACGCTGCTCATCGCGCGCCCGTCGCGCGCCGGGTCGAGCGCCAACAACGCGATCGCGCCGAGCAGGCCGCCGACGCCGAAGGCACCGATGGTCAAGCTGAAGTCGCCGACGTCGCCGTGATGCAGCTGCTTGACCAATACCGGACAGAACGTGATCAGCGGCGCGCAGAAAAGGCTCGTCGCGAGCACGGTGAACAACGCGCCGCGCAGCAACGGGTCGCGCACGACGGTGCGCACGCCGGAGACGAGATCGCGCGCCGACGTCGGCTCGTCGATCGTGCTCGCGCGGCCGCGCGGCAGGACCCACAGCGCGACCAAGATGAACGGTAGGTACGACGCCGCGCTGACGGCGAACGCACCTGCCGCGCCGACGCTCGCCATCAACACGCCCGCGACCGCCGGACCGAGAATTCGCGACAGGTTGAACTGCGTCGAGTTGAGCGCGATCCCGGTCGGGATCTGCTCGCGTGCGACGATCGACGGCACGATCGATTGGAACGACGGCATCGATAGCGCGTCGGTGATGCCGACGATCAGCGACGCCGCGATGATCATCCACGGCGCGACGTGGCCGGTCAGCAAGAGCACGACGATCATCGTCGGACACAGCATCTGCAGCGACTGGAATGCGGTGATCACGCGGCGCCGGTCGGAGCGGTCGGCGAGTTCGCCGCCGACCAGCGTCAACAACAGCACGGGTGCACCCATCGCGAATGCATCGACGCCGAGCAGGAACGACGACGCGCCGAGGCTCAGCAGCAACCATGGTTGTGCCACCTGCTGCGCCCAGGTACCGATGTTCGACAGCAGGTTCGCGAACCAGAACGTGCCGAAGCGGCGCGTCAGCAACAGCGCGAACGAGTGGCGCAAGGTGGTGGTGATCGAGGTGCGCATCGGAGTCCGTCGGTGTCGCCGCACTGTATACGTACGCGATGTCGAGAGGCGTCGCGGCCGGTTCGATTGCGCGACCTCTCCAGTTACATCGTCGCCGCCTCGATCGGCTGTGCATAAGCGCTATGATCGACCTCCGCTCACTTCGAGACGGTATCGGCGAGGTCGTGGCGATGGGGGTCGACGCGAGGATCGCAATGCACATACGTGCCGGCGACGCGCTGCAGCGCGGGCTCGGCGCGATGTTTGCCGGGCTCGGTTACGCCGCATCGCTGATGCTGTTCATGACGCTCGGCTATGCGGCGTGGTACGTGTGCGCCGAATTCAAAGGCGCGACCCTGGTCGAGCAGGTCGTGTGGGTCGCGCGCGCGGCCCTGCCGTTCGGCACGGCCCTCGTATTGCCGCTGCTCGGCGTCGTCGCGGCCGCCAATCTCGCACCGGCCGCCGGCGTGCGCCGCGCCGCGTTCATCGCGACCACCACCGTGCTCGCGATCGCGTTGGTACGGCTGCTCGCGCCGGTGCAGTTGCCGGTGCCCGACGATACGCCGCAAGGGGTCGCGAAAGAGCTCGGTGTGCTCGTTCTGCTGCTCGTGTTGGTGCTCGAACTCAGGCACAGGACGCAAGTGACCGCCGGCTTGCTGTTGCGCACCGAGATCGATGCCGTCGCCGCGCACGCGCAGCTGCAGCAAGCGCGGCTCGGCGTGTTGCGCGCGCAAATTGCGCCGCACTTCCTATTCAACACGCTCGCCAACGTGCGCCGGCTGGCGCGCGTCGATCGCGGCGCCGCGATCTCGATGCTCGACGATCTCGCGCGCTATTTCTCGATCACGCTCGCGCGGCGCGACGCGACGACGGCGACGCTCGCGGACGAAGCCGAACTCGTCGATGCGTACTTGCGTATCCATCGAATGCGGATGGGTCAGCGACTGTCCTATTCGGTGAATTTGCCGACGGATCTACGCGCCGCGCACCTGCCGCCGATGATGTTGCTGACGCTCGTCGAGAACGCGATCAAGCACGGCATCGACCCGATGGTGGAAGGCGGTCGCGTCGAGATCACGGCAGAACGGCGCGACGAGGCGCTGCACGTCGAAGTCGCGGACAACGGTCGCGGACTCGCATCGGCCGAGGGAACCGGCACGGGGCTCGCGAACATTCGTGCGCGACTGTCGATGTTGTACGGCGGGCGCGCGGCGCTGGCGCTCGCCCAGCGGCGTCCGCGCGGCTTCGTCGCGAGCTTGCAGTTGCCGCTGGAGTACACGCGGTGATGGCGGCGGTGCGGCGGGCGCTGCACGCGACGATTGGATTCGTCGGCGATGTCGCGCGCGCGTTCACTTGGCAGCGGTTCCTGCTGATCGAAGCGGTGTTCGTCGTCGTCGATACGATCGCGAACTACGTGATGGTGTTTCCCGACGGCGTTGCCGTCTTGCGTCTCGTCATCGGCCAGACGATGGCGTTCTGTATGGTGCTCAGCGTGACGATCGGCGATCAGGCGGTCGTGCGCGGCGTGCGCCCGCTCGTCGCGTATGGGGCGGCGCTCGCGTTGACCTCGTACGCCGGTGCGCACGTTCAGTCGTGGATTCTGATCGCGCTCGGTCGCGAACCGCCCGGGTGGGATTGGTTGAGCGTCGTCGACATCTGCTTCGAGACGGCGACCTATAGCGCTGCGTTCACGCTCGGCTACGTCGACTACCGGCGCCGCGTCGAACTCGTGCGGCGCGTGCGCGCGGCGGAATTGAGGCGGGCGCGCGACGAACGTCAGCTCGTCGAATCGCGGCTCGCCGCGGCCCGTGCGGAACTCGACCCGCAACGGTTGCTCGACGAGATCGGCGCGCTGCAGCGATCGTTCGTCGCCGATCCTGCGCGCGCCGAACGCGAACTCGACGATTTGATCGATCGCCTGCGCGAGAAACTAGCGCCGCTCCGCCGCCCGGTGGCGGCGGCCTGAGCCGTAGTCGTTCTCGACGCGCCCTTCGCAACGTTTGCGAAGGGCGCAGCGCGGGTCAGTTCACGAAGGCACGATCGCCGGTGACGGTCCCGGTGATGTGGATCGGTTCGCCGCTCTCCGCGGTTCCCGGTTCGCCCGTTTCGTATTGATCGATCGTGATGGTGCCGGTGAAGTGATTGCCGCTTCGGTCGAGCGTCACCGTTTCGTGGATTTCTCCCGGACCCTCGGCGTGGTCGGCGTCCTTCCACGACATCGTGAAGTGGCGCAGACGGTACGTCGATCGCCCGATTTGCTTCCAGATGCCTGAGCACCAGCTCTGCGTCGTCGGCGACCGGAACGAGTTCAGGATCTCGGTGCCGTCCGCGTGCCACGTCTGCCAGCCGTCGTCCAATGTGGCGCCGTCCGGAATTCCCAACGTGTCGGCGTTGCCCTTCGACGTGGCGGTCAGATGCCACATCCCGACGATCGAGGCGAATTCGCCGCCGCCCGTCTGCAGCAATCCGCCGGCGCTTTCCATCGGGTCCGATGTCGGTTTCACGTCGAAGCTCGAGCACCCTGCGTTCGCATTCAGTGTCGTGCCGAGCGCGCCGCCGGCCAATGCGATGGCGGCGCACAGTCGAGTCGCTTTCGTGTTCATGGTGTCCCCATTGAGTTGATACGGCCTGTCGATTCTGTGAAGGGGCGGGGCGGCGACAATCGGTTTCCGACGAGTACGTAAAGGCGGGAGTGAATCGCGTCGGACACGGAGCGAATGCGTGGTGGGCAGTGCGTTCGGAAGGCTATGATCGGGCACGGGAGGGCCCGCCGATTTCGCGGGCGAACGAGTGAACGATGGGGAGCAACGTAGCGACGATGCGATTTGGCGTCGGCCGCGCGCTTCCGGGACAGATCCGCGCCGCCTTCGCAGGTCTCGGCTTTGCGGCCGGGATGATCGCGCTCGCGGTCTTCGCGACTGCGCTCAAGTTCAAATGCCACGATCTGCCGGCGCTGTCGTTCGTCGGTCAAGTCGAGATCGTGGCGGGCGAGGCGCTGCCGCTCGCTTGTGCGTTCATCGCGCCGCTCTCGCTCATCCTGGTCGGATCGAACTTGGCGCCGCCGGATGGGCCGTGGCGCTTCGGCGTCGTAGTTGCGACGACGCTCGCCGCGATCGGTGTGTGTCTCGTCATGCCCGCGCTCGATCTCAGCGCGAAGATCGACCAACAGGCATCCCGGCAGATCGCCACGCTGATGCCGCTCTTCGCCGGCATGTTCGAATTCCGCCACCGCGCGGTCGCGACGGCGGCGGCGCTGCTACGCGGCAAGATCGATGCGGTTGCCGCTTCCGCGCAGCTTCAGCGCGCGCGCCTACAGGTATTGCGCGCGCAGATCGCGCCGCACTTTCTGTTCAATACGCTCGCCAACGTGCGCAGCCTGTCGCGCATCGATCGGCGCGCCGCGGCGTCGATGCTCGGCGACTTGATCCATTATTTCTCGATTACGCTTGCTCGCCGCGGAGATGCGGCGACGCTCGGCGACGAGATCGACTTGGTCGATGCGTATCTGCGCATTCACCGCATCCGGATGGGCGGGCGGCTCGCGTATCGCGTCGACGTGCCGGACGAGTTGCGCGACGCCGACCTGCCGCCGATGGTCGTGCTGACGCTGGTTGAGAACGCGATCAAGCACGGCGTCAATCCGTTGGTCGAAGGCGGCAGCGTCGAGATTACGGCGTCGCGTCGGGGGACGTCGTTGCACATCGACGTCGCAGACACCGGCCGCGGCTTCACGTCGCACGAAGGTCGCGGCAACGGGCTGGCGAACATCCGCGCGCGGCTGTCGATGCTCTACGGCGAACGCGCCGCGCTATCGATCGCGCAACGTGCGCCTCACGGCTTCGTCGCGAGCGTCTACATGCCGTTGGAGCAGCGAGCGTGAACGCACTGACGAGGCTACTGGGTGGTGTCTTGGAAATCGCCGGAGAAGTCGTCGGCTCGATCACGTGGCGCGCCGTACTGGCGGTGCAGGTCGTCGGATTGGTGGCGGACACGATCTCCAATCTCATCGGACCTTTTCCTTCTTGGATGGCGCTATCGCGTGTGATCATCGATGAGAACATCGGGCTTGCGGTCGTCGGCGCGGCGCTGCTCGGCGATCGTTTGGCAGCACGCGGCGTGCGCACGTGGCTCGCATACGGGGTGCCGCTGGTCGTTGTGGCGCCGTTCGCTGCGCTCTTCGAGTTCACACTGCGCGGTTGGCTCGGCGCGTATACGCTGTTCGACAAGCCGGGCGTCGATCTCGTCGTTCGACGAACGCACATCATTTATGTGGCGTGCGACATCGTGACATACGGTGGCATGTTGATCGCGATCTACCTCGACTATCGGCGCCGCG
The DNA here is from genome assembly GCA_035686405.1 of Pseudomonadales bacterium. GTDB lineage: Bacteria > Pseudomonadota > Gammaproteobacteria > Pseudomonadales > Azotimanducaceae > DATJGR01. The sequence goes on from DASRZO010000231.1 coordinate 7,072, forward strand.
TCGAACTCGCGCGACGCGTGCGCGCCGCCGAACTCGAACGCGCGCGCGCCGACGCCGAGCTGGTGCAGTCGCGGCTCGCGGAATTGCGCGCCGACGTTGAACCGGATGTTTTGATGGCGGAGTTGCAACGCGTGCGCGCGATGTACGACGTCGATGCCGCGCGCGCCGAGCGGATGCTCGACACGATCACCGATGCGCTGCGCGCCAAACTGTCCGAGGCGCGCGCGAGCACCGGGGTCGAAGCATGACGATCCGCGCGCTGATCGCCGAAGACGAACCGCTGCTGCGCGCCGAGTTGCGCGAGATGCTCGCGGAGCTGTGGCCCGAACTCGAGATTTGCGCCGATGTCGGCGACGGCGCCGCCGCGGTGCGTGCGCTCGACGAGTTTGCGCCGTCGATTCTGTTCCTCGACATCCAGATGCCGGGCCTGAACGGTCTCGAGATCGCGCAGCAGGCGGGCCGCCGCGCGCACGTGGTATTCGTCACGGCATTCAGCGAACACGCCGTTGCCGCGTTCGAGCACGGCGCGCTCGACTACGTCGTGAAGCCGATCTCGCTCGCCCGCCTCGCGACGACGGTGGCGCGTTTGAAGGAGCGCTTGCGCAGCGCGCCGGCGGATTTGAGCGGTCTACCGCAGCTGCTCGAACAAGTGGCTGCGAACGAGAGCCGATATCTGAAGTGGATCACGGTGCCGCGCGGTCGCGATCTGCGCATCGTGACGACCGACGAGATCTGCTACCTGCGCGCGCAGAACAAGTACACGTCGGTATTCACCGACGCCGGCGAATATCTGCTGACGAGCACGCTGAAGACGCTGCGCGAGAAGTTGGACCCGCGCTCGTTCTGGACGATTCACCGCAGCTTCGTGGTCAACGTCGGCGCGATCGAGACGGTGCACCGATCGTTCCGCGGTACGTTCGAGGTGCAGCTGAAGAAGCGCCGCGAGCGGCTGCCCGTCAGCGCGGCCCACGCGCACCTGTTCAAGACGATCTGAAACGCCCGCTATTCACCTCGCTTCGGGCGCGCGTCGCGCATTGGCGGCCGCCACGACGACTACGACGGCGCGGCTCGCGCTGCGAGCGACAACAACACGCTGTTCCTCGTCGCGTGGTTCGCCTGGTGAGGCGCGCGGTGGCGGGCCGCTGCGAATCGGAACCTATGCAGCGGTGCCGAAGAGCGCCGAAAAGTTCTCGCTGTAGAAGCGCGTCAGCGTCGTCTCCGGTCGGCCGGCAAGCGACTGGCCGAAGCGGCCGAGCGGGTGACGCCCGCCTTCGGTGTGCGGATAGTCGCTCGAGAACAGATACAGCCGGTCGTCGGACTGATCGATCAACGCGCCGACCGCTTCGTACGGATACGGCGTGAAGCGCAGATGTTC
>DASRZO010000232.1:0-2982 GCA_035686405.1 Pseudomonadales bacterium
TACCGGCCTCCTGTTCGCGGGACCCTCTCGAGGCAGGGATGCCGAGAGGGAGCTTACATGGATGTACTTGCAGCGTGTCCCGCGAACAGGAGGCCGGTACTGGAACCCCTCACCACCGTCGCTAGCCCGACCACTGGTGAAGGAACCCAACCACCGTCACCAACCCAACCGCCCGTGATGCAACCCAACCACCGTCACAGGCTCGACACGCTAGTGAAGGAACCACAACACCGTCGCACGCCCAACCACTCGAGGGCGTCGCTTTCACGCGCTCGCTTGCGCCGGTCGCGCGAGGCCGAAGCGGATGAACGCGTCGATGGCGCGCGCGACGGCGACCGGTTCGTGTAGCGCGACGTCGTGGCCCGCGCGCGACAACACCTCCAGCGCGGCGTTCGGCAAGCGGCGGAAGTCGTCGAGATTCGCACTCAGCAGGCCGTCCGCTGCGCCGGCGATCACGAGCGTCGGCGTCGTGATCGACGCGAGGCGCGAGCCGACCGACAGCGTGCGCATCGCCGCGGCGCCGCCGTCGAAGTGGCCGTCCGATACGCCGAAGATGTGATCGACGCGGCTCTCGAACCACGCGTCGTCTTCGACGTCGGGTCGCACGCAGCCGGCGCGGTATTGCGCGAGCAACGTCGCGCGGTCGCGGTTCTTGCGCAGTGCCGCGCGCAGTTCGTGCATGCGCGGGTCGATGTTCGGAAATCCGTCGGCCGGAATCGACGCCATCAGGATCAGCTTGTCGAGCCGCGCGGCGTGATCGAGCGCGAGCCGATAGCCGACGCCGCCGCCCATGCTGTGACCGGCGAACGTGAAGCGCGCGAGATCGAGATGGTCGGCGAGCGCGACGACGTCGGCGGCGTATTGCTCGAGCGTGTAGCCGTCGGCGGTGTGCTCCGATTCGCCGGTGCCGCGACACTCGATGAGGATCACTCGATGGCGGTCGACCAGGCGGTCGGCGACCGGCAACCAATTCACCCGCGACGCGGTGTAGCCGTGGTGCAGCACGATCGGCGCGACGCCGGAATCGGCGCGGCCGCGCACCTCGTACCACAAGCGCGCGCCGTTGAGTGTGGCGTGCGGCATCGAGAACCTCCGTTGACCATTGCCCGCATCGCCGCCGATCGCCGCGTCCGAGGGCGGGAGGGCCGATGGTAGGACATCGTCGGTTCAACGTGCGAGGTCGTTGAGTCGACGCGCGGCGGGTACACTCGTCCGCACGTCCGAGTGAGCGCCGATGTACGCAATCCTGCAGTCCTGCAACAGCCGCTGCCGCGGCGCGCGCCGCTCGTGCTGATTCGATTCGGGCTGCATCTCGACGGTCTGCAGCCGCAGCGTCCGGCGACGGCGCTCGGCGAAGTCACGCTCGGGCCGCTCGGCTTCTTGAACGTGCTCGAAACGCAGCTCGGTCTCGCACCGCCCGACGTATCGTCGGCCGACGTGCTGATGGCGTACCGCGCGTGCCTCGTCGAGTGCGACCGCGCCGAGCGCTTCTATCACGCCTCGTTCGCAGTCGATCCGATCAACGTCGGGCGCACGCTGTTGCAGTGGCGGGCCGTGTTGTACGAGCACGGCTGGGACGGTCGTTTCGATGCGCCGGCGCCGCAACGTTTGCGCGACCTCGCCGATGTCGAAGCGCTCGCCGCGGCGCGGGTGGCGCTCAATCGCGGGCAACGCGCACGCCGCATTCGAGAGGCACTCGCGACGGGCCGCTCGCCGATCGAACGCGTCGAGTTGCTCGACGAGATCGACGAGCTGCCGCGGGTGTGGCGCGACCTGGTCGAACGGCTCGGCTGCGTCGAAACCGTCGCGCTCACTGCGCAGGCGCGTAGCGGCAGCGATCTGCGCGCCGTGCAGGACGCGCTCGTCGCGTCGCTCGAACGCCGATCCGCCAACGCGCGCGCGGCCGAGCGCGTTCGTCTGCGCGGTGACGGCAGCGTCGTCGTGCTGCGCGGCGCGTCGCGCGACATCACCGCGCGCGCCGTTGCGGAGTCGATTGCGGCAGATTCGACCGACGACGCGCTCGTGATTGCCGAACACGACGGCGTCATTCTCGACAACGCGTTCGAGCGCAGCGGGATGCCGCGCGCCGGGTTCCAGCACTATTCGCGTTTTCGCGCGGTGACGCAGGTGCTGAAGCTCGCGCTCGCGCTGATCTGGCGGCCGGTGAGCGCGAACTTGCTGCTGCAATTCCTGATTCACCCGGTGGGACCGCTGCCGCGCCACGTGCGCGACGAGTTGGCCGATGCCGTCGCAGAGCAGCCCGGCATCGGCGGCGCGCGTTGGCGCGCGGCGCTCGAGCGCATCGAAAAACGCCAACGCGAACGGTTCGGTGCCGAGGCGAAGGAGATCGCGGCGACGCGCGCGGCGATCGACGATTGGTTCGGCGGCGCGTACTTCGATCCGAGCGTCGGCGCGCCGATCGCGGCGCTCGCGCACCGCGCGCAACTGTGCTCGACGTATTTCGCGATGCGCCTCAACGCACTCGACGACGACGCGGAACGCAGCCTCTACGCGAATGCGTTCGCACAGGCCGAAGCGCTGCTGCGTGCGCTGCGCTCGCTCGGCGAGCAAGGTCAGAGCGCGGTGAGCCGCATCGATCTCGACCGGCTCATCGACGAAGTCTCGGGCGCGGCGCCGGATCCCAACACGTTCGCCGAGGCGCGGCACGTCCGCGCGACCACCGATCCGGCGACCGTCACGCGACCGTGGCGCAGGATCGATTGGTGGGACCTGGTCGTGCCGCCGCGCGATGGCGGATTGCCGTGGTCGCGCAAGGAAATCGCGTGGTTGCGCGATCACGGCGTCGCGTTGCCGGACGCCGCCGTCGCGCTGACGCAGCGCACGCGGCGGTGGCTGCGGCCGATCGTGCACGCGCGCGAGCGTTTGACGCTGACGGTGCATGACTCCGAGCACGGCCATCATCCGCTGTGGACGCAGATCGAGAATCTCTTCGACGGCTTGCCGGAAGTTCGCGTCGACGAT